>JAWXAU010000073.1 GCA_034439655.1 Bacteroidota bacterium
GTATAATATCAAACGTAAAATTTCAGATTCCCTTATTGTTTCATTTAAGAACATGATAAATGTTAGTGAGTTGATTAATTATAGTATGAGTTCTTTTGCAGTTTCATGGGATGAAAAAAACATAATACTAAGTTGTTTTAAAAATTTACTGGTTTTTACACGTATCAAACCTGGTTTTTATACTTTTTCAAAATCTTTTCTTAAGCCATATAGGTACGAATCTGTAAAGCAAATTACAAAATCAGAATATTTATTGGTTCAGTTGTATAATTATGATGACATACCTAAAACAGACAGGGTGGTAATATCGAAATATAATTTGAATACCAATACAATAGTTAAAAACATTAAACCAGAACTCGCTGGTTTAGAGTATAGCCACCTAACCCATAAATGGTACGATAATAATTCTAAATATTTTTTATTGGCCGACCCTTTAAAATATAATATTACTATATACAGCAATAATTTGGATTCTGTCTTTTTCTTGAAAAGAAGTATCGCCAACTGGAAAAACACCAACGATTCTCTTTTTATAAAAAATTATGATAACTACAATATTAAAAATAGTATCGAAAATCTTCATAATGCAGATAAGAATATTAGCCGAATTGAAAAAATATTTTTCGTTAACGAAAGTAAAATACTTATATCATATAAACTAGCAGGTGAAACAGGGAAAGTTAGGAATGTAGATATTTGGACTAAGAAGAACAAGAATCAATGGATTTTAAAGGATTCAAATCTAATAACAAATATTACCGATCTATCTGACTTTAATGATACGATAACTGTGTTAAATAGACCCTTCCCCGAGTTAAATTACACGCCTGATTTACACTTTTATAAAAATAAGGTCTATCTTATCTGGCAAAGTTATTTTCCAGAATGTTTGGGATATACTGTTAGAGAATTAAGTAAAAAATATGATGAGTATGTCAAAGACCATTTTACAACTTTTGGAGTTATGGTTTTTAACTTTAAAAAATGACCATGCTATTTTTTTTTGGATAACAATATTATTGATATTCCATTAGTAATCTGTGTCTCTGCTTCTCAAGTAGGGTTTCAATGAAAAAATGTTTAGACAATATAGATAGAAATGGAAATAGTTTCGGTATTTTTGTTTTTGAATTTACAAAATAATTTATGCAATTTAAAAAAATACTGGGACTAACACTCTTTACATTATATTTTAATTTATTTTCTGTATGTCAATCATTTACTTTTCAAAAAGTCATTAACACAAAAGTAAAAAAGAGCTCTTCAGAATACAAAAAACCAATTACCTCTTTTTCTAATAACAAACTATATTTTGTTGATTTTGCTTCAAACAATATTGATGAGGTTTTCAATTCAGATTCCGTGATAAAAATATACCGTTTTAATACAACAAAAAACAAGACTGATTCCTTGCGTTTATCCTTTAAATATAATGGATTTGATTTAGAGTATACTGGTGGATGGTTTACAAATTTTTATGTTTCTTGGGGTGAAAAATATATATTTATAAATAATCATACTAATATTATTGTTTTAAAAAAGAAAAGTAGCGGAGAGTATCGCCTATATAAAAAAATAGCACGGCGATATTACTACCAAGAAATTAAACAACTAAGCAACGAGGATTTTCTTTTTCTCTTTTGCTATAATAGTCACCCATTGAATCAAAAAGAAAAAGTAGTTCTATCAATATATAATATACATTCTGATACTGTTTCAAAATCTATTTTTCCTCATTTTGATGGAATAGCGTATAGTTCGCTTATCCATAATTGGATAGAAGTAATTGACAAGAAAATTATTTTATCAAACACCCTTGATTATAAAATAAAAGTCTATGATATGAATTTGAAACTAACAGATTCATTGATAAGAATTATTCCAAGTTGGACTAAATATGAAAATGAAAAAACTTCAACCCATAATACCAAACAAATTATTGAAAACATATATGAATCTGACCAAACAAATTACAGAATTGAAAAGATAATTCCTTATAATAAAGCAAGCTTTATAGTATCATACAAAACAGGATTAAAGAAGGATGTTCGGCAAATTGATTTTGTGAAAATTGAAAACAAAAGTTTAGTAGTCTCAGATTCAAATATTAAAATTTCTACTATAGAACTTGCTGTCGTAAAAGATACAATAAAAACCGACAGTCGGCCTTTTCCAGAACTTATTTATTCAAATGACATATACTCGAATGGCAAATATATTTATGTTATATTGTCCGAATTTTGTCCCTATCAGATAAACGAAACGTATGGCTCGATGATTAAGAAATGTGACTCATACGCTAAAGAAAATGTTATAAATTGGGGTGTCCTAGTCTTTAAATACATCAAATGAAATTTCTGTTAATTTCATTATTTTCGGTTACTAGCTTCATGGCAAATGCTCAGTATGATATAGTGTACAATAAGAAAAATCTAATTGAAAATATAGATACCTCTGCGAGCAGCTTCCTTATTCTATTAAAAAACAATCGAAACTGTTATAATTGCTTTGGTGAGCTAGTACCTCTTTTTGATAGTTTAAAAAATACCAATTCTGTTGATTCATTTGTAGCGATAATACTGACTGACTCTGAAGAGTATAACACTTATGCCGTAACAGTGGTAAATAAATATTTAGATAAAATACTATTTGATTATACGGTTGAAAAAACAGATTTTATCTCACAAAAACCTAAACACAAGAGTCTGTTTACACAATACAATGTATATACTACGCCTGCACTATTGCTAATAAAAAATAAAAAAGTATTATATATTCCTACCGAAGAATTATTTTCAGCAAAACCTCTCAGTTTAGAAACATTGGCAAAAATATACGCTTTTTACAAAAATTAATTATATATATGCAAAATATTACCTGTTAGTACGGTAGCATATTCTCTCAATTGCCTTGTAGCGGGGTTTTTTAAAGGCAAGCCATCGGTACCAAATTGAGAACCGCAACAAGGAGTCCATGTTGCTCCAACATATTTACCACATTTCATAAAAAAGCCCGAAGAATCAACAACTAGTTTTGAACAGCTATCTAAAGGGCGGTAACTACAATTGAGGTCGAAAGCTTTGTATTCACTTGCTATATTTTTAAAAACGGCAATACCTCGCACTCCCACATTATCAATCACAGCCCACCCTCCCGGGTTTTGTAGTTTTATATATTGAGTGAGCGTTATATTGACATAAGTATCAACTGTAACATAAGGTATTGCATCCTCTTTGGTGCTTTTACCGCAAGCAAATATGATAAGAAATAGATATATATAAAATAGTTTTTGCATGTTATAGTTCTTTCCAATATTCCCGTCCCCGCATATCTATATAACCTATCTGCTCAGTAGGAAGTGTAACTATGGCCAAGCCCTTTACGAATGGTTTGCAGGCAGCATATTTAAAACCAGTAATCTGTCGGCCACGAGCGTTCACATATCCCCAATACTCTCCTTTGCGTGCAATCAGTATTTTACCATCAAAATCTTTGATACCGTCATAAGTGAAGGGAACCGTTACCCTGCCAGTAATATCTAAAATACCATAAGCACTATCGTTCTTAGCCAAGAAGTGCGTGGCATCTAAAACTATCATATCTGTATATTTAAACGGCACTATAATTTTATTCTTTTTGTCCACCACTCCCCACAAGCCATTCTTCATCAATGCAAACCTATTTTCTACGGAACTGGGTTTAAAGTTTTCATATACAAAAGGAATATTATACGAAACACTATCTGCCCTACCATATTTTCCACCTATATTTTCCAAGCCCGTCACATCGTCTGCCGCACGTCCAAAATCCTCGTATTCCTCGCAATCGGGTTCTCCTCCAAACATTTTATCATGGACTTCTCCTTTTTGATCTATCCATTTGCAAACGCCATTTTCGCGTATCATGCCATAAAGACCATCAAAGGGAAAAACTTCTGTAAATCGAGGTTTAATCAAAATCTTCCCTGTGGTGTCGCTATAGCCCCATACATTTCCCACACGAAATGGCACAAATATTTTTGTAGATTGCTGGGCAAACGCATGCACACCGATAAAAATCAGAATGATAGTTCCCAGAAACCTTATTTTAAATCTTTGGTGCATCAATTTGTTTTTGAGCTTGTTGTTAAAAAAAATACTTCTTTTTTCTTACAATAATAAAAGCAGTTTGCCCACTAAACAAATTTCTGTCCAAATTTTTTCGCCTTTCGGCAATGGAACTTTGTCAGGTTCGGAATTTTTATTGTCATAATTCACAAATAATTACGGAAATTTGCAAACAATATTTCAATTCGAAGCGTATACATCTTAATATAAAAAAGAATGAGTTACGAAATAGAGCCAGGCAAATACCTTTCAAAAATTCAAACACCTGCAGACCTGAAAAAGTTCAAAGAAAAAGAACTGGTAAAGGTTTGCAGCGATTTAAGGCAGTTTATAATCGACAATGTTTCTATCAATGGTGGCCACTTTGGTGCCAGTTTGGGTGTTGTGGAACTCACCGTAGCCTTGCATTATATATTTGATACGCCCTACGACCAATTGGTGTGGGACGTGGGTCACCAAGCTTACGGTCACAAAATACTCACAGGCCGCCGCGATATGTTTCATACCAATCGCATTTATAAAGGCTTAAGTGGTTTCCCAAAACGCAGTGAAAGCGAATATGATACTTTTGGCGTAGGTCACTCATCCACTTCAATCTCTGCTGCATTGGGAATGGCTGTTGCCTCTAAACTAAAAGGGGAACACGACCGCCAACACATTGCAGTTATTGGCGACGGTTCCATGACTGCCGGGATGGCGTTTGAAGGACTAAACCATGCTGGTGTTGAGAATGCAAATTTACTTGTCGTGCTCAACGATAATTGCATGAGCATTGACCCCAATGTGGGAGCATTAAAAGATTATCTCACCGATATCACCGCCAGTGGTACTTATAATAAAGTAAAAGATGAGCTGTGGAATATCGCAGGGCATATAGACAAACTTGGGCCAAACGCTCAAAAGTTTGCCAGCAAATTGCGTAAAAGTATAAAAGCCCTTTTGCTTAAGCATAGTAATCTTTTTGAGAGTCTCAACTTCCGTTATTTTGGCCCAGTAGATGGGCACGATGTGCACCATTTGGTGGAAGTGATGCGTGATCTTAAAAAAATCCCGGGGCCAAAACTATTGCACGTATTAACCGTGAAAGGAAAAGGCTTTCCTTTGGCCGAAAAAGACCAGACCAAGTGGCATGCCCCTGGTTTGTTCGATAAAATATCGGGCGAGATTTATAAGAAAACCTATGAAGCCCCACAGCCGCCAAAATATCAAGACGTATTTGGCCATACCTTGGTTGAGCTTGCTGAAATGAATGATAAAATTGTAGGGATTACCCCAGCCATGCCTAGTGGCAGTTCCATGAATATTATGATGAAGGCAATGCCCGATCGTGCTTTTGATGTCGGCATTGCCGAACAACATGCAGTTACTTTTTCTGCGGGACTTGCTACACAGGGCATGTTGCCTTTTTGCAATATATATAGTTCGTTTATGCAACGTGCCTACGACCAAGTGGTTCACGATGTAGCTATACAAAAACTGAATGTTGTTTTTTGTCTCGACCGTGCAGGTATTGCAGGTGCCGATGGGCCTACCCACCATGGTGCATTGGACATCGCCTATATGCGTTGCGTACCGAATATGATAGTGAGTGCACCCATGAACGAAGAAGAATTGCGTAACTTGATGTATACAGCACAGCTGGGTAAATACGAAGGCCCTTTTACTATTCGTTATCCCCGTGGAAATGGTGTAATGGCCGATTGGCGTAAGCCTTTTGCGGAGATTGAAATTGGCAAAGGACGCAAATTAAAAGACGGATCTGATGTTGCTATTATATCATTGGGACATATAGGAAACTATGCTACAAAGGCTTTAGAAAAACTTGAAGAAAGTGGACATTCTGTAGCTCATTATGATATCCGTTTTGTAAAACCCCTCGATGAAGAATTATTGCATGAAGTTTTTTCCAAATTCGATAAAGTAATTACCATAGAAGATGGAACCATTAAGGGTGGAATGGGCAGTGCGGTTTTGGAATTTATGGCCGAAAATAACTATCATTCGCAAGTGCACATCATGGGTATGCCCGACAATGTAATTGAACATGGCGAACAGGATGAATTATATAATGAATGTGGTTATGATACTGATGCGATTATAAGTGCGGTTACCAATATCCTGGTAAACGTCTAACAACTTGCCCTGTTTTTTTTTGATGAAATATTTTTTGTGTTCTTCTTTTTTATGTTTTTTTAGTAAGCATAAAAGCTCAGGATACGGGTATATATAAAATCCGTATTCTAGAAAAGAACTGGTTTTTAAACGGCTACAATTAATACCATTTCTTAAACTATATTAATTCTCCGCCCGAGGCGGATTAGTTTGTAATATGGTAATGCCGAACTACATCCCGAAAGCCACGCAAGTTCGCGGGGGGGATTAGTCCCCTTTTTTTGGACTATTATATATTGAGTTTCGGTATTAAACTTCCTCTTTTTCCGACTGATCCACTGTAAGAATTTTATCCCTCCGCAATACGGTTTCTATAATAGCAGTAATTATTGAAACTATTACACTAAACAAGAACGCCCACCACAAACTTTCAACTTTAAAGTTATCATCTATATAGGTTGCAATATATATAATAAAGGCATTGAGAAAAAAATAAAAAATTCCCAATGTGAGAACGGTGATAGGCAGTGTAAGTAGCACCAACAGCGGTTTCAATACTGCGTTTAAAAACCCAAGTACACACGCCAGTAAAAAAGCTTCTACAAAACCTCCCTTAAGTTTTACATGCGGGTCGAGCATGTATACAGCAAATATTACCGCTACTGCCGTTACCAATAGCCTGATAAAAAAGTTCTTCATATTATATATTAATCTTATTCACCCTGTTCTGATGTCTGCCTCCTTCGAATGGTTTATCCATAAACATTTGAATCATTTGTTTTGTTTTTTCAATGTCTACAAATCGGGCAGGGATACCTATAATGTTTGCATCGTTGTGCATGCGGGCAAGCCTTGCCAATTCTACTTCCCAGCATAGGGCTGCTCTTGCGTCTTTGTGTTTGTTTGCCGTAATGCACACACCATTTCCGCTCCCACAAATTAGAATACCCATATTATATGTTTTGTTAGCCACGGCTTGTGCTAACGGATGGGCAAAATCAGAATAATCGCAGGAGTCGTTCGAGAACGGACCAAAATCTTTTACTTCATTACCTTGTTCTTTGAGCCAAGTTATTAATACTTCTTTGTACTCAAAGCCCGCATGGTCGCCACCAATAGCTATATTCATCATTTATTATATATTATACTTTTAAATGCACTATAATTTTAGTCGTGCGGTATAAAATGCAAAAGTAAATCAGATTGTTTAACAAAAACAGATGAAATATTATTTAATACCAATTCTTAAACTAAAATAGTTCTCCGCCTGTGGCGATTTAGTTTTTAGAATGGTAATGCCGAACTAATCCCGAAAGCATTCGGGATTAGTCCCTTTCTTTTGGACTAATATATATTGAGTTTCGGTATTAGTTACTACTTCAGCGAAAACATTTTTTCCAATACTCCATATACGTTTTTCAAAGTAGTTTCCTTTTCTATTTTTGGATTTATTTCTGCTATTTCTACACCACAAACCTTAGGAGTATTCCACAAACTATTTAATAATTCTCCCGCTTGTTCTTTGGTCAAACCATTTACCACAGGTGTTCCTGTGCCAGGCACAAGGGCATTATCCATGCTGTCTATATCGAACGAAACATATAATAAATCATAGTCATTAAAATATTCCATAATGCTTTGGTATAATTGTTCGATGCTTTCTCCATTAATATCAGCAGGACTATAATATTTTATTTTTTCAGCATGTATATAGTCCCATTCTTCTTCTTCCAAATCTCTGATTCCTACAAATGCAATATCTCTTGAATTTACGGAATTTATAGCTAAACCGTTCTGTGTTTTAAGTTTTTCCCACCAAGCCACTTCTATATCGCAGGGTTTGTTTTTATTATATATATTATTGTCTATTCCAAGGCTTATAGCTACAGGCATACCGTGCATATTACCGCTTGGCGTGGTGTACGGGGTATGCAAGTCGGCATGGGCATCTATCCATATTACCCCAATTTTTTTATCTGGGTTTTGATTTCTAATAGCGGCGATGGCCGATGCTGCATTGCTATGGTCTCCACTTAAAATGAAGGGAAAATTTCCTTGTTCAATAATGCTTGAGATTTGTTCTCTGGCATTTAACTGGTGTCTGCCTATAATATCAACATACCTAGCAAAGGGATATAAAATAGCGGGGCGTGAAAATGTTTCAGGGACTTCAATTTTTGTGCAAGGATATGAAGACAAAATATTTTGATGCCTTTTGTCGAAATCTATCAAAGCGGTTGGGCCAAACGCTGCTCCTTGTTTAGCGGGATTTGCACCCAAATCGCTAATAAGTTGTATAATATGAATCGGTCTTCGGCTTACCATGTATGCGTGCAAATATAAGGGAACAAAATTCAATTTTTTAGGCTGCTGATTTTCTGCATTTTATGTCGACAAATTGTTTTTTTTACCTTTTACATACAACCCCGAGCCTGTAATTGTGGTTTAAGTAATTGGAAATAAAAAACAAAGGGCTATATTTGTAGAACAAAAATCCAAATCGCCGATGTATAAAGGCATTTATTTGTTACTCATCGTTATATGCCTTGCGGGTTGCCACCGCAAAGCCAAACCCGATTTGGATAACCCCGATGAGCCAGAGGTATGCGTAGACTTATCTAAATATATTACCATGTCTGCACAATTCAGCAGAGACTTGGCTAAGTTCGACCCCGTTTATCCCGAAATTTTATATTATATAAAAACTTCTTACAAAACTATTGATCTAGACCTGCACCGGACTAGTAATAGAATAATGCAACTGTTTTCATATAATCTCAGAACAAATTCTTTTTCTCTGATATTATATAGTAGGGGAGGCCAAATAGATACTTTAACGGGAGGTAGACAAGTTGATTTTGGTTTCAAGACATTCACCCCTGGCCCAAACGAATGGATTTTATTTCAGGACAACAGTCGCAATATTTGGAAAGTGAAAAAAGATGGAACCGCCATGCGGAAAATAAGGGAAAAAGCCAGCGGCCCTTCTTGGAACAAGGACGGAACACAAATTTTGTTCTACGACCAAACTACTCAAAAAAATACAATTATGGATTTAGATGGGAGTACAAAATCCGTCTTAAACATAGGTACAAGCAATCTTTCTTTTACGGGTGTTAATGGCGTATTGGTTGGATTGAATGGCGGTAGTAGCCAAATATTTCAGTACAATGCCGACTACCAAAGCAAAACCAACACTTCCACTGCTGACCCGCGTTCTGAGTTTAGCGATATTGGCTTGTTGCCCAATGGCTATGAAGCTATTGTTTGCCAGCCCGATTGGATAATAAAATGGAACCTCACCGACTCAACTATTAAAGAATATCTTCGCCCAAATTGTAACAGTCGTTCTTATGAAATGCCTAATGTGTCGCCCGACGGCAACCGTGTGGTGTTTACCAAAAAATGTAGAGACAAACTGGATGCTCAATATCTTATAGACAAACACGATATATATATCATGGATATTCGTTGCTGGCGTGCCAAAAAATTAGAACTCCCTTAATTCATTTTTCTATATTCCCTTATTTTACCAATAACTTTGCCCCATGTTCAAAAAGGCTAGTTATTTGCGTTCACCACTGTTTTATGTGGCCTTTATTTTAATTTTCTTCGCTCTTACCGAGGCGATTATTTTGTTTTTCGACAAACAAAATTTTGAAGCCCTTAAACGTGTTTTCTCTATTGTAGGGTTATTGGTGCTTATTATTTTTGATTTCTGGCTGCGTGAAGTGAAATTGTCTCGCAATACCAAAATGTTTGTGCAAATAATTATTGCTGTGCCGCTCGCTTTGAAATTTTTATATCCCTATAGCAAAGATTTTTATGATAAAATTATTTTAGACAAAACATTTTATGAATCCAATATCAAGATTAACAACACAAAATCGAAACAGGACTATATCATATTTGTATGGAATACCAAGGATGGGAAAAACATACCCGCCAAGGATGAGAGCATACGTGCCGCCAAAATAGATTTCTCGTTCGACACTGCAAATATTTTGATGTTCAAAGATGGTTTTGATCCTGCCTATTTCGAAAAACTAAAATATAGTTATATAATAAAAGATAGCACCTCTTTATCGGGCGAAATAGAAACCAACAAAAACCCCGAGCTTATTACTTCCCCTTACTTTAACCTTGCTACCAAAACAAAATATAATTACCATGTGTTTAAAATTGTATACGACAGTAACAATGAACCCTATTTGCTACAAGCCATTAACTTTAATTCCGACAGACCTACAATGCAACGAGCTGTAGACCAAATGGCAAAGGATTTACAAAAGAATTGAGCTGTTAAGGTTTTTATATATATTTTTGCACCCATATCAATGAATCAATATAACGTTACTTTTTTATTTGCCGATAAAACACTTCAACCCATAACACTAGTTGCCGATGCGGGAGAAAACATTTTGGATGTTACCATGGAAAACAATATCAAACTGCAACACAACTGTGGCGGAGTTTGTGGTTGTACCACTTGCCATGTATATATTAAGTCGGGTATTGAAAACCTGAGCGAAATGGAAGAAAACGAAGAAGACAGAATAGATATGGCCGAGAATTTAACCTTGGAAAGCCGCCTTGCCTGCCAATGCGAAATACGTGGCGATGTTACGTTATTGGTTCCTGACCAAACAGGTTTTGTGGGCCATTAATATATATAAATTACTATTCCTAAAACAAAGGAAACTATAATATAAAAACAAAATGAGTTTTGAACTACCTATATACTGGAACGACTACGAAGATATTGCCATGGCCTTGTGCGAAAAGTTTGGAAACGATTTCGATGAATCTAAAATATACCGTATCCGTTTCACTGAGCTCATGGATTGGGTTTTAGAAATTCCTAATTTTAAAGGCACTAAGGAGGAATGCACCGAAGGACATTTGGAAATGATTCAAAGTAATTGGGTATATGAATGGCGTGACAATAGAAAATAAAAAACTATAGTACCCATGAATAGAATAGCGGTCTTCCCGGGCAGTTTCGATCCTATCACCTTGGGCCATTATGATATTGTGCAACGGGCTTCTTCTTTGTTCCAAAAAGTGATAGTTGCCATAGGCACCAATTCCGACAAAAAACCATTGTTTACGCTCGAACAAAGATTGTTGTTTTTGCAACAAGCATTTAGCAATATCGACAATGTGGTGGTTGACACGTACGAAGGACTTACGGTCGATTATTGCAAAAAAGTAGAAGCTGCTTATCTACTGCGTGGGTTAAGAAGCAGTCCCGATTTTGATTATGAAAAAAGCATAGCCCAAATGAACCAATGCTTGGCTCCCCAAATTGAAACTGTGTTTTTAGTATGCCCGCCAAACCTCACAGCCATCAACTCGAGCATTGTTCGAGATATATATAGAAATGGCGGAAATATCGAACAGTTTCTTCCACCCGGTATTAAAATATAATTTTCTTTTCATCTTGCAAATACTTATCAAAGACCTACATGTGTTAGCAACAAAAATGGAGCATATCAAACAAAATATGTTACAGAGTTTGCGTCGCGACAAAGAGCTTGCTACTAAACTAAAAAATAATTCTTGTGTAGCCTTGGGCGACCTCAATTCGGGGAAGGTTTTTGATGATGATATCGCTGCTCAAAACTTCCGGAACTCTATAGAAGATGTATTGAAAGTTTCGGGTATGACCGCTCTGTTTATATTGCCTGGCGGTAGCATAGGTCTCATTACTTTACGCAAATTGCTGCAAACAGATATTGCTGCAAAAGTTCATATAGAAAAATTGCTTACGCTTTCTGTTGCGGAGAGCCCTAACTCTGACGTCTAAATCATAGTTCAAACAGCAAGGCCAATTGCGAAGTTCCTATGAAGAAGGGCAGGCACTTACCGTAAACTCTTACGATATTACACTTTTTGACTTTGCCCCCGACGTGAACCTTAAAAAATTTACCCAAAAACGTGCATTTATTAAAACCATTATGAAGTTCTCTGATATATATAGGGTCTGCTCAAAAACTCAGCCACCAGGAACAATTGTCTATTTTGAATTAAAAGCATAGTATAATGAATAATTATTCTTCTTTTTCACATGAAATA
>JAWXAU010000074.1 GCA_034439655.1 Bacteroidota bacterium
ACACATTCGGTCAATGCTCAAAACAACAGGAATGGCAGCAGTTGTATTGCCCGACAATGTTTTGTTTGAAGGTGGTGCAGGTGAAACGGTTCGTAAAAAATTATTGGAAACAACAGACCTGCATACAATTCTTCGCTTACCGACAGGAATATTTTATGCACAAGGAGTAAAAGCAAATGTTATTTTCTTCGACAACAAACCTGCAAGCAAAAACCCTTGGACAAAAGAAATTTGGGTGTATGATTATCGAACTAACATACATCATACCTTAAAGAAAAATCCATTAAATATTGATGTTTTAAAAGACTTCATTGCTTGTTACAAACCCGACAACAGAAACAAACGAAAAGAAACTTACAACGCAGAAACCAATCCCGAAGGACGTTGGAGAAAGTTTACTTATAATGAAATCATTGCAAGAGACAAAACCAGTTTAGACATTTCTTGGCTCAAAGATAAATCATTGGCAGACCTTGACAATTTGCCCGACCCTGATGTATTGGCGGAGGACATTATTGAAAACTTAGAAGCAGGACTAGCAAGTTTTAGAGAAATTATGTCGACATTAAATACAAAATAGCCATCGCACAGGTGTAAGCACATTTGCAATTCGCACAAGCCAACGCACAGACCAAAAATTGCAAAAGAGTTATAGCGTTAATTTCCAAATTAATTCGCAAATATTTTTTATGTTTGCACCATAGGGTTGTTTTTAGGTGATGCCGTATTTGTATCTTTTGATGTTTGGTGCCCTTCTAAAGCAACCTTTCTTTTTTTGTAATTTCTATTTGATACTGGAGCTTCTGTTCCTAATTGCTGGTATCTTCTATTTGTTTTGTTTACCATTAATTTCATTTCTTCATTTTGCTCAGGCTGATTTGTTCGTTCCTGATTTTTAATGTCGGTTTGTGGTTTGATTTTTAACGTCAAAAGTAATTAATCTCAGTTTACTCCCCAACTTTTAAATGTGACCCCAAATCTAAGAGGTGTTGTGGATGTCAAATTCTTCCTTTTTAGGCTTTACAAACTTTTTGCGTAAAATTTACTCCCCAGAAAATGAATGTGACCCCATTTATCCCTTATGCGTTATGAAATATTTTTTTGATAATAACTAAGAGTGCTTCAGAACCAACTGCTCGATCAGTTAAAAACTTCGCTCGGTGGGTTGCTTCCTTCGCAGGGATATTTCTGTAGTTTACTTATCCCAAAAACCCTTAATCTTCTCCGCCATTTCAGCCAATGCTTCAGGGCTAGGATTTAATTTAGCTCGGGTAAAATTCAAATCATCAGCAGTATCCATGGGCACCAAATGTATATGTGCATGTGGCACTTCAAGTCCTATTACCGCAACACCAATTCGTTTGCAAGGCACTGCTTTTTGTATTGCTTTGGCAATGGGTTTGGCAAATACCATAATAGCGGAGATTGCCCCATCGCCCATATCAAATATATAATCTACTTCTTGCTTAGGTACTACCAATACATGGCCTTCCCTTAGCGGCATAATATCCAAAAAAGCTAGGAATCTATCATCCTCCGCTATTTTGTGGCAGGGTATTTCTCCATTAATTATTTTGGTAAAGATGGTAGACATATATATAATAGTTTGAATTTACTTGTGGTTTGGCTGCTTGTGGTTTGTCACGATAGCTATCGGGATCGCCAACCACCTTTAACCTATTATATACTAATCTCCAAAACTTCCATTTTAATTACACCAGCGGGTACCATAATATCTACAACATCTCCTATTTTTTTACCCATTAGCCCTACAGCAATGGGCGACTTTACAGATATACGGCCAGTGGTGAGGTCGGCTTCCTTTTCAGAAACAAGTTGGTATTGCACGGTGTTTCCTGTTTTATGGTTTTTCACTTTCACCTTACACAGCACCATCACTTTGCTAATGTCCATTTTATCCTCGTCGAGCAAACGTGCATTGCCAAGCAGTCTTTCCATTTGCGATATCTTCGCTTCCATCAATCCTTGGGCTTCTTTGGCTGCGTCATATTCGGCGTTTTCACTTAAGTCACCTTTGTCTCTAGCCTCAGCTATTTGTGCTGATATCTTTGGCCTTTCTACAGTTTTCATTTGGATTAACTCTTTCTTCAAGCTTTCCAATCCTTCTTTTGTAAAATACTGTACTTCCATAATTTTGATATTATTTTTTGGTAATGATATTTAAAAACAAACGTCCCGACCCCTAAAAGAGTCGGAACGTTTGGTATATGATAATATTTTTTAGTCCTTTATTTTTTCTGATCAATCATTGTCTTTACCGCCCAAATCCATCCGCACACCAAAGGTATGCATATTGCCAAACGGCTTTGTTTGCTTGAACGAATAATCAAGTGCAAAGCTAGATTTATTTTTGCCAAATGGCAACTCTAAAGTGAAACCTGCGTGAAAGCCTGTGTATGCTGTGTTACGGGTATCGGCACTAAAAATTCCTTGTTGGTATAACATGCCCGAACGTAACATGAAAAAGTTTTTATAAGCATACTCCAAACCTAATGCTCCGGTATTGTCTTGATAAGAGTGTGAGGTAAAACTACCTGCCAAGGTAAGTCTATTGAAATACACTTCAGCACCTTTGTCAAATCGGAAATCATAACTCATCCCAATATTAACTACCGATGGCATCCCGTCTTTGGCCGAGCGTTGCTGTGTAGTTGAGCTATATGGTTTGGAAGGGTCTTGCGTACGCACACTCATTCCATCGCCTGCGTATGAAATATCGGGTCCAATGTTTTTTACTGAAATTCCTAGTTTAAAATCGTTCCCTTTTAACCTTCGTATTTGTTCATCATTGCTGGTAGCTGTTTGGTATTGCACTCCTGCATCAAGAGTCATCGTGGAGCCTGTAACCTCGGCAGTGCCTTCACTAATAAAACGAACCAACATACCACCAGATATTTTTTCTGAGAACTTTTTCGCATACGACATGGCTAGGTTGGTAAATTGCACCGTGTATGTTCCCAAGCCACCTTCGGGTTGTTGGAAAGTAGTACGCTGTATATCGCCTGAATTAATGTTCATGAGCGAAAAACCAATTACACCGCCATTCTTTCCCATAACTTGCGAAAGGCCAAAGTTATTAATATTGATACCTGCCAAATAACGGGTATGAGAAAAAACAAGTTCGGTTTGCTTGGTATAGGAAAGTCCCGCAACATTGATCCAAGTTGCTTCAATTCCTTTTACATTGGCTGTATTTGCACTGGCCCAACCGTTACTTCTTGCCCAAGGGTTAATGAGCAATTGCTCTCCACCATTAGTACCTCTGCGGTCGGGATTACCCGCAAATACGCTGCCTGTGATAGCGATGGCCAAAATTGCTGTTATATATTTCTTGTGGTTCATTTCGGTAATGTGTTTTAGATTTTAGAAAGTTAGAAAGTATCCAAGTCAACTGGTCTCATAATACCATACCATTTTACAATTTTTTCGCCCAGTTCGTATCCATTAAAATGCACAATATATAAGCCACTTGCTATAGGCACCTGTGCTTGGTTCTTCAAATCCCAATCGGAATAAGTGAGCTCATCATCTTTCTTAATTTGTCTCACCAATGAACCACTAAGCGAATAGATACTTATAATACATTTAGGAGGCAGGTTGATAAATTTAACGCGGGTATCTAACTGCGAGTTTTCATAATTAGAAGCTCCATAATAGGGGTTTGGCACCACATTGATTTTATCCATAGCCGCTTTACCCAAATCAAGAGAGTGATCTACAGCAATATCATTGGTATTAAATGAATAATAAGGCGAACTGTTATTACCTGTTGACGATGTAGTATATTTTGCATAGGGCTTAGCTACACGCACGCGGTAACGAACCTCACTGGGAATATTAAGTTTGCCTCCGTCATAAGTTATATTATATCCGTAATTCATATAGGGCATGCTAACCCACTGCACTTGCGAGGTAACTTGACGTTTGGTATTAGCGTCATCAATTTTACCTGCAGTGCTTAATATTTGCTGATAAGATACGCCTTCATCGTAAATGGGCCCAGTATAAGCACCATACTTTGCAGGAGCACAAACATATACATGGTGCATACCACCCCAAAGTGGGCCGTTGAAATTACTGATATCTGCGGTAGGATTCCAAATCATATCTGCTCCATTATATCCTTTCAGCCACGAGTTTTCACCCATAATGATATTTAGTCTTTCACCTGTTTCAATATTGATAGCATAACCGGGGAACCAAGAACGCCCTTTATCTGTTGGATCATACTCTGGAATATAATTGCCTGTGCTGGGGTCTTTAACCATTCTGCCTGTCCATGATGCATGGTCACGAATGCTCCATTTTAATCTGTTGCCCTCTGACAGTGCTTTGTCTTCGCTCATTTCTACTACTACACATTTTGTCCATTTGCTTTGGTCAGGTGTAATTACCAAATCTATTCCCACCAAATTAGCCATCGAGTTCTCACTAAGGCTTGGCACACTGGAACCGTCAAATGCTGGCCCATACGTAATTTCGCCAGTAGTTGGGTTTCTTGCAGCTCTTGAACAAAGTTTATAAGGAGCAACCCTTCCATCACATATTTTTTCATAATTCTCGAATGGATCTAGCCCCTCTGCTGGACTAACTGGTTTAGCAAAATCAAAAGTATATTTTGATTTATCGCTTAAACCACCTTGTGCATCATATCCATAATTTTCCGCTTTACCATTAACCCCCGCACGAATCCAGTTATTATAACCCCCGCCATCATTATCTTTCACACCGATTAACCATTTGCGGGTAGGATCGCTAAACTCAACAGATGATTCTATTGCACCATAGGTTTTGTCGACATTGTCGGATACACCAGGTTGATTAGGTTGTTTCATACTTATAGAGAATCCATATTCTTTTATAATCTGCTCATTGAATTTTTTGAGTGTAATATTCCCAATGGTTACTTTACCAGTTGTTTTATTGGTAAGTGTCCATATTGAATTGGTATCACGCAGCACATTGGGAGGGGTTCCTTTGGTACCAGTATCTTGAATTATAAATTCGAAATCGGCTTTCGGTACTTTCAATGGGTCAATCACTGTTACCTTTATGGGGCCATAACCATTGGTATATACTGGGAATTCCATTTTGCCTTCACGCAATATTTGCTCAATGGATGCCTTAGTTAACTCTAAAGAATTACCACCATTGCCCTGTCCTTCAATTCTCTTTATCATAGGGCCAGAACCGTAGAGAGCATTTATTTTAGAACCACCGCTTGTAGGGTCTGGTTTGTGGGGTATACCAGTATAACGCTTCACATTGAGGCGGCCAGCTAAATATTGCTCTGGATTTTGGTTTTTAGCATCATTGGTCAAGTTAGCATAAGCTACCACCATAAAATGGTATTGCTTAAAATTAACCATACGCTTATCGGCAGTGGCAAATAAATCCTCCTTTACACTAAATGAATGTACAATACCTATATTATTTCCTATTACTTTTGAGACAGGCAATGGTTGACCCACAACAGGATCATATACCCTGTTTATTATTTGTGTAATATTATCTTGAACATCCATTTGTTTCAGAACCCTAGCCTTTTCAGTATTATCCAAATCGCCCGTTGTAACACTTGCATCTTTCAACTGATATATTTGATAACCTTGGAACTTATAATAAAAACTATCCTTAGGGTTTTGTGAAAACGGGTTACGCACACCTCCTACATACTTCTCTGTTTCTTCGGTATTGTCTAGTACCAAAATCAATTCATTATCATATTCTTTCAAGCTCATATCTGGAGATCTCGGCCCATCAATCAATTTAAAATTATTATTAAATAAAAGTTGAGCTTTATCATCGGCATTACGCAATTGCGTCAATGAACCTGTAGCACCGCCAAGGCTGCTGCGTGCCCATACTGCTCCAATTGTTACTTCGTTGCGTGCTCCAGTTTTTAAAGTGAGTGGCCCTGCACTTTGCAAAAACCTGCGGTCGCTTGGTTGATTGCCGGCACCCTTCTCAGTCCAACCTGTGTTGTTAACAGGATCTCCATCAAACATAAAGTTATAGGACGTAGCACCTCCCCGTCCATTACCTCCATTTGTTACATGTTGACCATCCTGCCACAAAGCTCTTAAATAATTATAATAATGCAAAGGTTTTGTAGGGTTGCCAATTACACTAAAATCATTATTATAATACATGAATGCAAATAATTTCAACTCGTTGCCATTCTCATCCTTCGGGCCCTTGAAAAAATCTAAGCCTACAGTAGGAGGATTTAAACCATAGCCTAAAATACCTTCATCATTATCATCCCCATTATAGCAATACCCTAAATTCCTTGTTGTATCACATCCCACATAGTCATCGGCATAGTTACCCAAATCGGGGTCAATCCATTGGCCAAAATAACATTCTTTTACAGGCTCACCATAATTGGTAATTTCCGTAGAATAAAATGTCATATTATTTATCTCGTCGTTGGTTGTAAAAGCAAAAGCCGTAGTTTTAAGTTCCAAACCTATAGGCACCCCTTGTGTTTCGGAATGTATATTTCCTATATCATTATATACAAACCATAAAGCTTGGTCGCCCTTCACATCAGGGTAGTCGCCTTGTGTAGGGTTGTATTCCAAACCGCCGGCCATATTTACATAAGGTGCCATGTGGAATTCTTCGCCATAACCCATATTACCGTTACCCGGCCAATCTAGTATCGGCTTGGTGAGGTTGGCAGCAGGGTTTTTAATAAAGAGGTCTATTTCTTCGCGGGTAACTTTATATATTTTGTCGTAATGCTCGCAACGTTCAGGAGCAATTTTTGTAGGCGAGGCTGTAGAATCAACAGCTCCTGCAAAAAAGTCTATCCCATTTTGTCGGTAGGTCATAGCAGCAAGTTTTAAGTTATTACCTGCATCAACGCCGCCTATCCAAAGTGAACCAGCAAATATGGAATGCTTACGAATACCATTGGGGTCCGTTATCTTAGGTATTTCATATTTGGCACTAATAAGGTTCCACCACATGTCGCCACCATTCATTATGGTTGTGCGTACATTATTGATGTCCAAATCTACTTGTGCGGTTGGAGCTTTGCAACCATCGGCCATGGTGCGAAACATATTATTGTCCACACGCGATGTAGGGGTACCGATTATCTCACGGGCCTGAGAAGCATTTCCCACAATACCTGCGAGCAAAGCTGAAAGCAGCCATTTGCTTTGTTTGGTAAAAATATTCGAGATTTTCATATCTATTCCTCCTTTTTTGGGTTGGTGTTTTTATTAGAAATTATATTTTAGTCCTATTCTGAACAATCTAGGGGTATAATAATTACCCGGGCTATTGATGCGGACATTGTATAAGTCGATGAACGATTGTGACGAGTTGGCACGAGCTACAGCCTGGCTTCCAAGCTCTGAAGAAAGATAACCATCGTCGCTTGCTGAGCCTGTATAACGATAAACACGGGTAATGTTTTGTTTGTTGAATATATTATTTACCCATAAGTATATGTTAATAGCTTTAGGGGCTTTGGCTTTATTCTCGCCTTTACCTTTTATCAATATAGTTTTATCTATGGTTAAGTCCATTAAATATCTCCATGGATTGCGAGATCCGTTAACAGTACCTCTAATCTGTGAACGTTGCACTACACCGCTTTGTCCTTCGTTAATAGGTTGCGAGTTTGAAGTATAGGGCGTTCCGCTTTGTGCTTGAAAGGTTAGGTTTAAACCAGCATTAGCCAATGGGTATACATAGTTTGTATTTCCATTACTGCTTTTACCTTTATATCTTGGGCCATCCTTATCACTGTAATGAAAATCAAAAATACCTTTTATATTATGTCTGGTATCATAATCCAATGGGAACAAGGTACGAAGATTGGGTTGGCCTGCATTAAGCAATGCTTGGCTTGAACCTGCATTTGAACCTGTACCATCAGCAAATTGCAACATATAATTGGCAGTAAGGTTTATATTTTTACTTGGACCCGCATCTCTAATTTCATATTCTACTCTGAAACTTTTTACAGTTCCAAAGTCGAGATTTCCATAAGTGGTATAACTAATTGGGTAAGCTTGGTTATATTTAAAAAGCTGCACCAAGTCACGCATTTCACTATATGATGCCGTTAAACTCAATGCTGAATTTCTTGATATCTGTTGTTTGAATCCCAATTCATAATCTGTTTTACGAATAGGTTTCAAAGCAGGGTTATTGATTACCTCAGTAGAACGTTGTCTTAAGAAATAATAGTCATCAACCGTAGCCACAACACCTTCGGGAGGTCTTTGGGTCAATACATCATAGTTTACAAAAAACTGCGATTCATCGTTAATTGGGAACTTAAACCATATACGGGGCATAAAATACAATTTTGGCCTATATGCTTGGAAAGAATTAGCGGTTAGTTTTTGATTGGGATTATTGTCTACCAAATAAGGAGCAATACGGCCCGATGAATTTCTACGATCAGTAGCCAATACGGTGGGGTCATTTACTTGTATACCATTCTCATCATACCATTTGGTTTGGTTATTATCCTGATTGGTGGAACGATAACCTAAAACAGTGGTAGGGTTTTCAATATCATTAACATATACCGAGGCATCATCACTCATTTGAGAATTCAATTGGCTTGATAGTTTACTTCCTTCGGCTCTAACCTCTCTCACAGTTTTGGTCGGGTACAATGAATATGGGTCTTTTAGTACGCTTTGGTTGGCATCATAGCGATCAATACGAAGCCCCACACGGAAAATCAATTCTTTAAATGCAAATTTGTCTTGTATAAAAGCCGATTGGTATATAGGTTGGAAAGCTCCAATAGTGCGGTTTGTTGAATCATTAAAGAAATCGGCAAAACTTGGCTTGTTGCCTTTGAGTTTGTTGCCCAAATAATCGTACCCGAAATAATTAACATACGCAGTACCATTGTTAAGCAATTCATCGGGACTGAAATAACTTAACTTGTAATGTTCAGGACCATACATGTCAACATCCAAATAAGAGTTTGGCCCAATAGGGTTGCCATTATAATCTTTGGCACCAATATCCATTAAGTGCTTGCGTAGGTTCCCCGTAAATACACCCTCGCGACCACTACCTACTACAGAATTATAATACACAGTATCTTGGAATACGCCATTTGCATCAAATGCTAATTGGGGGTTTGTACGGTCTAATACTGGTGCCGATTGCACCGTTAATTGCCTCATCAAAGACCAAAGTGGTGTAGTGGCTATACTCCAACCACGAGAAAACCGTTGCTCGTATATAATACCAAATTGTATATCGTGTTTCTTATTGGGGTCACGTTTGCCTTGCAAGGTAATTTCGCTCATGGCAAACAAAGTATATTTCTCACTTTGGTTTTTGCCATAACCTGAACCGGGGGTTCCCACATTGTTCCACATAGAGTAAACACTAGTTGGGTTATCGCCATTAAGCAATGCAAGGTTAGATCTAATCTGGTCTAAGTTGAATACCTTACGACCAAGTTCATCTTGATAAGCATAAAAATTCTTGGTATAATTTGCCCTAATCGCATTGCGGTTTTGAGCATCGGGAACAAAATTTACCGCCGTATCATAATAACCTGCTTGCTGATAGTAGGTAGTTAAATACACCGTATCAGGTTGACCGTTTTTTGTAGTGATAAATTGATGCTTGGGTGCGTTTACATTACCACCTATTAACTCGTAGTACGGAGCACGTTTGGTGGTAAAGGAACCTATATATCCATAATCGAAAACTTTATCTTTATGGGTGGCATCTAAGGTAAGTGAATTATTCTGGGTATAATCCAACCTAATTTGATAATAAGCATTGCTCACAATAGATTTGCTTTCTCCCTCATCTCCTTTTTTCTTTTCGGCACTTTTTAGGATATGGGTAAACTTTACATATCCCGTAAAGGCATTACTTGTAGAATGATTATTCTGTGAATTATTAAATAACGTATTGCCAAAATTATAATTGATGGCGTCGCCATAAGAGTAAAAACCGCCTAAATCAATTCTTACCTTTTTGGTAGGTTGAAATTTTAAAGCCCCGTTTATGTTATAACTAAAACGTGGTGTATTGCGGCGAGCTTTATCGTTTACCAAATCGTCTTTGGTTACAAACTCCGCAGCATTCATATAGCCTGTATTTTGTGGTGAAGGTAGCAAAGGGGTTTGTTCTATCCTTTTCAAAACATCGTCTTTCACATACCAGTTTCCTATTGCACTGGGACTGGGGTCTTTCACATAAGTATAATTACCGCCCAATGAATAGCCTAAAATCACTTGTTCGGTTTTTTTCCTTTTGTTTTTAATCCAAAGAGGTCCTTGTAAATATCCTTCAACTAAGTTATAATTATAAGGATCGGTAAGTGCCGAACTTAATACTTCTATTCCGCCATGCGTAACACGCGATGGCCCTTTGGTGGTAATATTGACTACGCCACCGGTAAAGTCGCCGTACATAGCAGGAACTCCACCTACCAATACTTGCAACTGATCTATACTTCCCCTTGCAATTGAGTTAGAGGTAAGAATACCATCAACTAAAACTATAGTACCTGAGCCACGGGCACCTCCAACATTTCCCAAACCTCCGCCAAAACCAGTGCCCTTTACAGCAAATGTTGTGGCATCGCGTTGGCCTCCAAGGCGGGCCATTGCTGCTGCATCGATGGTAGTACCACTGGTGCCGTCCCTAGATATTATGGTAGTTTTGGTTTTGGTTTTATCAGCGGTCCTAGTAAATCCAGGAAGATACACTTTTGTCTTTTCCTCAGTTGGTAAGTTCATTGCATTATCACCAAAAGCAATTACACCGCTGTTCACTACTATTTTAAAGGTATCCGTTATATACCCTTTTAAAGCATATATAATAATATAATCCCCCGTTGAAAGCGGTTTAAATCCGAAACCTCCAACCACATCGCTATAGGTAGCACCGGCATCTGTACCCTCTTTAAGTAAAGTAATCTGCACTCCTCCCAATGGTGCTTTGGTTTTGGCATCAGTAATGATGCCTCGTATTTCACCATCAGAACTTTGGGCTTTGATGCCTAAATACAAAATGCAGGCTAGTGCTAGAATGAAAATCTTTTTCATGGTCTTTGTTTTTTCTTTGTTTATGCCTAATAATGTGTCAACTTGTTCAGTATCAAAATTTATTGCCCTGCGACACAGTTTTTGGGGCAACAAATAAAAAGAATTTTTTAACAGGTTGTAACTTCTTAATGAAATTTCCCGTTTCTGTCCTCTTTTTAAATGCTTTAACGCTGTGCTAAAAATTATGGTTGCACAAGGTGAACTAAACTTTGGTCACTAAACATTTTATCAACTTTAAAATTCAATTAATCAGTAACTTAAAATTATATTTTCTTGACAATTTACTGGCATTTGCTACTTGTATATGGTGCTGTTTCCACAGATTTTTATGCGATTATTTAAATTAAGTTGTGGAAAAATGGTTTGCTTCAACCTTGGGCAAGCATCTTTTCAAAATCATCTTCGCTAATTATTGGAATATTGAGATCGGTGGCTTTCTTTAATTTTTCGGGTCCCATTTTGTCGCCCGCCAATAAATAGTTCAAACTTTTGGAAATACTAGCCAGGTTTCGCCCTCCGTTATTTTCTATCAAGGTTTTTAATTCCTCTCTGCTATGGTTTGCAAATACGCCGCTTATTACAAAACTTTTTCCTTCAAATATATTTGACTTTGGCAACCGATTTTCATCTTCCTTAATGGCTAATTGTACACCTGCCTTGCTTAATTTTTCTATAATAGTTTTGGCTTTGGGGTCTCTAAAATAATTATATACACTCTCGGCTATCTTGTCCCCTATTTCATCAACCACAATCATCTCCTCCGCAGCGGCTTCCGATAATTTATATATATCACCAAATGCCTTGGCAAGTTTTTTTGCCACCGTTTCGCCCACCATTCTAATTCCCAACCCAAACAACAAACGCTCAAAAGGCATCTCCTTCGATTTCTCAATTCCTGCCAAAATATTTTGCACAGACTTTTCTTGAAGTGAACGTGTTTTATTTTTCCCATCATCAGTTTCGCTATTCAGTTCAAACTCTTGCCCGATAAGCTTTTCATAAGTGAGACTGTATAAATCTGCTGCACTTTCTATCAGCCTTTTCTTATATAAACCTTCTACCGTTTCCCCACCTAAGCTATCAATATCCATAGCTTTACGACCAATAAAGTGTTCTATCTTGCCTACTATCTGAGGTGGACAGCCCGTTTCATTGGGACAGTAGTGGTTGGCTTCTCCATCTTTTCTTATCAGTTCTGTCGCACACTCAGGGCAATGCGTGATATATTTATGTGACTCTTCGTTGGTTCGTTTGGATATATCAACTCCTGTAATTTTCGGAATAATTTCACCTCCTTTTTCTACATATACAGTATCACCTTCACGCAAATCAAGTCGTTCAATTTCATTGGCGTTGTGCAGTGAGGCTCTTTTCACTGTAGTTCCTGCTAGTTGCACAGGTTTCAAATTTGCCACCGGCGTTATAGCCCCAGTTCTTCCTACTTGGTATGTTATTTCATTAAGAATGGTTGATGCACTTTCTGCTTTATATTTATACGAGATAGCCCAACGGGGAATCTTAGCCGTAAAGCCCAGTTCTTCTTGCTGGTGGTAGTCGTTTACTTTTATTACTACGCCATCAATTTCGTAACTTAGGTTATGGCGTTCCATATCCCAATAATCGATGAACTTATATACTTCATCGAGATTTTTACAAACCTTGGCGTGGTCCGATACTTTGAAACCCCATGTTTCTGCAGCTTTCAAACTTTCTTCATGGGTGTCAAAAGGATTATCATCTATATATAAAAAGTAGAGGAATGCATCTAGTGGCCGTTTGGCTACCTCGGCACTGTCCTGCATTTTGAGGGTACCACTGGCAAAGTTTCGGGGGTTTTTATATAGTTTTTCTTTAATCTCGTCTTCGTCCAAACCTTTCTCTCGCAACTCGGCAGCGTATTCATCATTAAGTTTATCAAAAGTTTTGCGGTGCATCAGCACTTCGCCGCGTATTTCAAATGTTTGTGGCCAATTACCTTTTTGCAAATGAAGGGGAATGCTGCGAATGGTTTTTACATTGGCGGTCACATCATCGCCCTGTGTGCCATCGCCACGGGTTACGGCTCTTTGTAATTGCCCGTTTTCGTATGTAAGGCTAATGCTGAGGCCATCAAATTTGAGTTCGCATACATATTCAACACCTTCGCTTTCAATATTAGTTTGCGGTACACCAAAACTTAATTGTGCCTGACCTGCTGTCTCGTAAATAGTAGGTGCTATGCCCAATCCTTTTCGCACCCTTGCATCAAATTCTGCTAGTTCTTCACGACTATAGGTATTGCCCAATGAGAGCATGGGGTAACGGTGCGGAACAGTAATAAACTTTTGGTTTCGCCGCGGCGAACCTCCTCCCACCCTTTGTGTGGGGCTATTTGCATCCACCAACTCGGGGTATTCTTTCTCCAAAGATTCAAGCTCTTTTAATAAAATATCAAATTCGTAATCGCTAATGCTGGGGCGACTTAATATATAATACTTATAGTTGTGCTCATTAAGCTCGGCTGTTAATTGCTTTATCTTTTCTTGGGCTGCAATGGGTATCATGGGGCAAAAGTAATTACGAATTACGTCCCGATAATTATCGGGAGATGAATTAGGTTGTTGTAGAATCGTCATGCCGAATTTATTTCGGCATCTCATCGCTGAATAGTGTCATTGCCTGACGGGATATGAGACCCTGAAACAAGTTCAGGATGACGCTGACGTCTGATTAAGCTATCGAAACTAATTCTCTACCGAAGATAATTAACAATCTAGTGAGTGAATTCATTTTCAGTTTCTTTTAAACTTATTTAATAAATCTTTAAACTCATTTCCATTAAGTGTGAAATCGCTTCTACAAACCGATCACTCGTTTCCAAAAAGCAGCCCACCCAACTCCCTTCAGAATACAAATAATACCGACACTCAATATATAATAGTCCAAAAGAAAGGGACTAAATGTATTGTAGTTCGGCATTACCATTCTACAAACCAAATCCGCCACAGGCTGAGAACTATTTTAGGTTAAGAATTGGTATTAGATACAATAATAAATTATAGAGATAGCAAAAACTATGTTACACAATATGTTGAGGAGGGGAAAAACCTTAAAGACTCTTCTTATTCTTAGAAAAGAAGATTGTTATCAATTTTGTAAAGGATGTGATAAAAGTGATATTACAGCAGTGCCAAATTTCTTGAAACAACCCCTAAGTAACCTATACAATTCAATCGCGGATATCAATATTTCTCAATTTGAAATTTGCACAAATAAATGCATAACAATTACCATTATACATACTTGTAATAAAGAACAACTTGAAATAAATCATGATTTGATATGGAATAAGAAATTTGATGTTTATGAGAAAAACAAAGATTCTGTGCTAGGAAACAATTGTATTTATCGAATTGGGATTAACACACATCAAGAGTTTTGGTAATCTTTATTTATAGCAACCAATTTCCCTTTACTTTGCATATTATATGCACCTCAAGCACCTCACCCTTCGTAATTTTAAAAACCATGCAGAACTTGTATTGGATTTTGTAAAAGGGGTGAACTGTATTACAGGTGCCAATGGCTCGGGCAAAACAAATATATTGGACGCTTTGCATTTTCTCAGTTTTACCAAAAGCTTTTTGATACACCAAGACCAACAACTGGTGCGGCAAGGCACGGATGCCATGCTGATGGATGGGGTATATGATCATAATGGTTTTGAGCAAACAGTACAAGTAATTTTAAAACACCCAGGCCGCAAAACATTTAAAGTTAATAATAATGCCGTCGGCAGGCTAGGTAGTCATATAGGAATGTTGCCTTTGGTATTGATTGCTCCGCAAGATATTTGGTTGCTGCAAGAAGGTAGCAGCGAACGCCGCAGGTTTATGGATATGGCCCTGTGCCAACTAGACAAGCAATATTTAAGCAACTTAAATCTATATAATAAAGCCTTGGAGCAACGCAACCGACTGCTCAAGCAAATGGCCGAAGCGAATAACCACGATGCGGAACAACTAGAAAGTTTGGATAAAGTACTAATACCTGCTGGAGAATTTATCTATGAAAAACGAGCTGCATTTATTAAAGAATTTGTGCCGTTTGTAATAGAAAGTTATAAAACTATAAGCAGGGGAACTGAAGATGCGGGTATTATATATAGTAGTGGATTGCAGCAAAATAAATTTGCAACTTTGCTCAACAAATCATTACCAAAAGACCTCATTCTACAGCGTACTTCGGCGGGTATACATAAAGATGATTTGGAATTTTCCTTACACAATTTTCCTGTAAAAACACATGCATCGCAGGGGCAGCAAAAAACATTTATTTTAGCATTGAAGATGGCGGTATGTTATTATATATATTCGCATACCAATATTTACCCCATACTTTTGCTCGATGATATTTTTGAAAAATTAGATAACAATCGTAGTATGGCTTTTTTGCAAATGGCAGCTAATAATTATCCAGGGCAAGTTATTATAACCGATACGCATGTAGAACGCTGCAAAACTGCATTGAAACAGTGCAAAAAAGAAGTTCAATATATTAATTTGAATACAAATGCTTAAGTACTTACACAATAAACCTGAAATTTATACGTTAAGTAAAGTAATGCGATTATTGTACTTTTCTGTTGCTTTGACTTTCTGTTTGTATGCCCACGCAAGCTATGCACAGGTAGTAAGTTTCAAATATTTGATAGAGCAAACCCCAGTGGTAAAAATGCCAGTATATAGGTATAGCCCTGGAGAGATTGTGAAAATACACATGTCGTTTGCCAAAGCCGAAACGGATAGTAACCTCCGAAAAAATATATCTTCAATTCGCAATAGTATTATAGACCGTATCGATTTGGTTTATACTAAATATAAGCTCAATGATAGCTTTGACCAGAAAAAACTGAACACGCAGCGATTGAAAAAACTATATAGTATTATGCCCGAAATATTTGATAACAGTACGGTGGAGTGGAATATTATAGAACAAACAGATTGCCCCGATGAAGGCACCAGCAAATTATTATATCATGGTTTTATTTTTTATATAACTGCTCCCTCAGCAATCGTTTCCAAGTATTATATTACTGATAGTATAAAAAGCATTTTGGGTGCAACAAGTGAGATGGATTTTATTGAGAAATCTATTAGCCGAGGCACCGAAAAAGTGGATGCGAAATATATTCCTTTTCACAAAAAAGTAGTGAAACGAAAAATAAATGACACCACCTATTCTGGGAAATTTTACCCCAATTCGCATATATTATATAAGGCTGGTGTAATGTTTAAAAAAACCGGCAACACAGAAAGAGAAGCAGAGTATGATATTAAAACTAGATATGTTAAAGACACTATTATAGAGCGAAACAGTTATCATATTGGCAAATTTAATTATGCTCTAGCGGGCTTACGCGATAGTTCTCTGGCTTTAATATTAGACCGAAATAAAAATTGGAGCAATGCAGTAGTGGTGGAAGATGTAACGGGAAGCATGTATACTTTCACCACGCAAATGTTCGTATGGCGACGCATGCAAGTGGACCGCGGAAAAATAAATAAATTTGTATTTTTTAATGATGGCGACGACCATCCTGATGGCCCTGCTGGCAAGACGGGTGGCATATATTGGATTGAAAGTGATTCGATAAGTAAAGTAGAAAAAATGGCATTCTTGGCCATGCAAAAAGGTAGCGGAGGGCAAGTTCCCGAAGGCGATATAGAGGCCATATTAAAAGCACAGGAATTATATAAAACTGTAACTGATATTATATTAATTGCGGATAACTTTGCAAGGGTAAGAGACCTGCAACTACTTCCTCTCGTAAAAAAACCTGTCCATGTTATAGTATGTGGTGTAATAAACCGCAAAGTATTGTTCGATTATATAGTGATTGCTCATGCTACCAACGGCTCCATACATACCGCAGAAAACGATTATAACAAACTGGGAGATGCCCTTAGTAAGGGAGTGGTAGAGATAGGAAAACTGAACTATATGACAGTAAAAGGCAAGATTATTCTAGTTAGAAAATAGTATATATATCTAGTCAGAACATAATGTTTCCAAGATGTTTTCGGCTAGGCGTTGTATTATGTATTGACTACATGTGTGCCATAAATAATATATATACTAGCACAATTCATAATACTTGCCCGGCATGGCACGTACCAATGATTTCATTTCCAAATCGAGCAAGGTAAATGTGAAACTGTGCGATTGCATGTCGAGCAACGAAGCTAATTGGTCTATATGAAGTTTTTTGTGTGCATCCAATAGTTGAACAATGCTGAGCTCATGTGGCAATAGGTCTTCAAATAGTTTTGCTTGCTGTTTTACGTTTCCACCCTCCAAGCCCCATTTTAAATAATTTGCGATATCGGCAGCAGTTTCAATAAGCATGGCATGCCCATTTTTTATTAACGAATGACATCCCAATGAATATTTAGCATCAAACAAACCAGGCAAAGCAAATACAGGCTTTTTATATTCATTAGCATATTCTACGGTTATCATACTTCCACCTTCTTCGCCACTTTCAACTACCACTAGTGCGTCGCTCAAAGCAGCAACGATGCGGTTACGCTCAGGAAAATGATTCCTATCGGGTGTTTCATCCTTAGGATACTCAGTTAGTATACCTCCATGCTCAATCATTTTTGCGGCAATAGATTTATGTGCAGCAGGATATATATTCCTTAACCCATTGCCCAATACCCCAATGGTAGCCATCCCTTGTTTAACTGCTGCTTTATGTGCTGCTATATCTATTCCATAAGCAAGGCCACTTATGATAATGCATCCGAAGGGTTGTAATTCTCTCACCAATTTCTCAGTAAAACGTATACCATAATCTGTTGCATCACGAGTACCAACAATGCCTACCGTAAAAGAACAATTCAGGCAATCCGCTCCTCTATAATATAATAACAATGGGGCTTGATCATACTTTTTCAAGCGTGATGGATAAGCATCATCGGTATAAAACAATAATTGTATATTGTGCTTTTCTGCAAATGCGAGTTCTTCTTTTACCCAATCATAATTGTCAAAATCTACAATAGCGGAAGCTGTAATTGCACCCACATTTGGCACCCGCTCCAATTGCTTTTTTGTAGCTTTAAAAATAGCTTCGGCTGAACCAAAATAACTATATAAGGTTTTACCAAGGATAGCCCCCACATTGGGAACTGAAGTAAGTGCAAGTCTATAATATAATTCTTCGTCGGCCATATATTAATATATAATACCCGCAAAAATAAACTACCCAAACACAGACCGCCGATTCTTTTTAAACACAAAAAATATACACATTATTAACTTTTCGACTAAGTACTATGCTTCTACGCCTTCATAATGGCCACTTACTTCGTTTAATATATATAATACTGAATCGCTGTCGCGGGCTTCTACCAATCTATTTCGAAATGGTTTGAAATTTTCTAAGCCTTTAAAGTAAGGACCATAGTGTCGTCTCATTTCTACAATTCCTTCCCAAGGGCCTTTCCATTTTATAGAAAACTCAAGATGGGTTCGGCAGGTTTCAACACGTTCGGCAACACTTGGTGGCTCAATAATAATCCCAGTTTTTATATATGTTTTTATTTGATTAAATATCCAAGGGTTACCTATACTAGCTCTGCCAATCATGATACCATCAACGCCATAAGTGTTTTTATATTCCAGAGCTTTTTGGGGTGTGTCTATATCTCCGTTGCCAAAAATAGGAATGCGAATTCTCGGATTGTTTTTGATTCGAGCTATCAGTTCCCAATTTGCATTGCCTTTATACATCTGCACACGTGTGCGGCCATGAATGGTTAGTGCCTGTATTCCAATATCCTGCAAACGTTCGGCTACTTCTTCTACATTTTTGGTACTATCGTCCCAGCCCAATCTTGTTTTTACAGTAACGGGTAAATGCGTAGCTTTCACCATTGCAGAAGTCATGGCTACCATTTTGGGAATATCACGAAGCAATGCGGCACCTGCTCCCTTGCATGCAACATTTTTTACAGGGCATCCATAATTTATGTCCACCAAATCGGGGTTGGCCTGCGAAGCTATTATGGCACACTCTCGCATGGTGTCTACATCGGACCCGAACAATTGTATGCCAATAGGTCTCTCATATTCAAAAATATCTAACTTATGAGTACTCTTGGCTGCATTGCGTATCAAACCTTCACTACTAATAAATTCTGTATACATCAAATCGGCTCCGTGTTGTTTGCACACATAGCGGAATGGAGGATCGCTCACATCTTCCATAGGAGCCAACAATAAAGGGAATTCACCCAATTCGATATTTGCTATCTTTACCAAAATACTCCCACAAAAATAGGCTAATAAAGTATAGCGTAAAAGCTAATGGAAAAAGAACTTATATTTGTCCATTAAATCTATTATATATGAAATACATTTTTTGCCCTACTATTCTTGTATTGTTCATTTTCGTTTCGCAACCTTCAAAAGCTCAAACCAAATACAAATTTGACGCAAGTAAATTTACAGTGCTCGATACCTTTAGCGAAGGTCTGGCTTTTGCTGCTATTCTAGAACATTATTCCACCAAGGAAAATACTGATACTTTTTACAATACGGTGGGGTATATCGACACCGCTGGCAATTGGGCTCTCACACTTCCATTCAAGCTCACCAATTTATATATGGGCTGCTATTTCCGAGGCGACCCATTTAAACACGGCAAAGCATTGATGGTAATGGTTGAGAATGGATTTGATTGCAATTGCGGTGCTATCATTTCCATCAGTAAGAGAAATAAAATTCGATTTGTGTCAGGTCGTCTATTTGATTCCAAAAACAAGCGTATAAAAATTTAGTGAATGGCAAATCTAATTGTCATATTTATTATAAAATAGCTGAATAAAAAGATTTTAGTGGTTTATTTGAAAAGTATGCATCATATTTGCATATCCGATTGTTATATATCAAATAACACTACAAAATTAATTAACACCATTACATGTTAAATGAAAAAGAAACCCTAGTCCGCTGTCTCGATGGAGATAGGCAGGCTCAGAAAGCTATTTACGAGCATTACTGTAGCCGTATGCTTGGCGTTTGTTTTCGATATGTGAGGACAATTGAAGACGCTGAGGATGTATTGCAAGATGCGTTTATCAGAGCTTTTTCAAATATTCACCAATACCGGTATGATGGTTCGTTTGAAGCATGGTTACGCAAACTGATGGTGAACACGTCATTAAACCACCTGCACAAAAACCGCAGGTTAAAAGAACAACTTGAACTTGAATCTGTAGCATATTATATATCGGAAGATGTTGAAACAGATGCCCAACTGCACGCCAAAGATATTTTTGAAACCCTAAAAGCTTTGCCCGATGGGTATCGCACTGTTATTAATTTATATTCGATTGAGGGATATTCCCACAAAGAAATTGGCGAAATGATGGGTATCAATGAAAGCACTTCCCGCTCTCAATATACTAGGGCACGAATGTTACTAGCCAGATTGCTAACTGCAAAAGGTAGAATTGCAACTTCAAACAATAACGGTAAAATCGTTTTTTAAGCAAGTAAATTATGCACACGCAAACTACAGTAGAAGAACGCGACATATTTGACCAAATGCTGATGCAGTTGGGCGAAAACCTTGATATTACTCCCACCGGCATCGATTGGGACAAAATAAACATGGAACTAAAACCCTTGATGGAAAACCAAAAGAACACTCCTAAACGAACTAAAGATCATGAAAGCCAACAGGCCCGGTAATTTTGACGATATGCTTCACAACGCCTCGGGGCGTCGCGAATTGAAACCCAATCAGAGGGTATGGAAAGGTATTGCTTCCCATTTTGAAAAAGTAGAACGCAAACGCCGAATATGGCAAGGGAGTATAGTGGTTTCTTTTGCATTGATAAGTACATTCTCGGCTATTTATTTTAGTATCCCCAATACACCAATAGCAGCAACTTTACCGCAACTAAATGGAAAAGAAATTATTGAGCAGCATGGGTCGTTCAATAATGAAGCTGCAAGAAATGCACAAGTAATTCCTTTTAAAGCACTTTATAATGCAGGCCACAAACAATTTCAAATAAGCAACATATCAGATACCAAATTATACTTGAGAGCCGATGTTGATTTGCTTCTGCCTATTAAACAATTTAACAAGCAGCAACTTAATTCTGTACAAAACTTTATTGAATCCGTAAAACCATATTACGCTTTCAAAAAGCCATTGAAAAAAACCCTTAAAAACAATTTGCAAGTGGGCTTTACTGTAGGTTACTCCAACAATATACCCTTTATACCTAATACGGGAACAACAAACTCTGATATAACACTCCTTCCATTGCAAACCATACAAGTTGGAGGCAATATTGCATATAAAATAACTCCTAAATGTGCATTGAGTACAGGAATAAATATATATAAAACAGGTGCCGCATATTATTTGTCTGGATCAAAAACATTTATTGCCCAAGAAAAAAGCATGGTAAACATATACTCGAATAGTTTTTGGGTAGCTGAAATTCCTGTAACCATCAATTATATCCAATCCATTAAAAAGAATTGGGGAATAAACGTGGGTGCTGGTATAGCAGTTCAATGTAAATTACCCTCACGCAATAATGATGGTGCAGGATATCATATAGCACACTATGGCAGAAACGTTAATGGCCTTGCTATTGTCAACGCAAAAGTAACCAAAGAAACCAAAAACTTAATAATCGCATTTGGTCCTACAGTAAAGTATCAAATGCTCACTACTAACCATAGTGGAAATTACAAACTATTCCAAAAAGGAGCAGAACTAAGCATCGGATTCAAACTTTAATATATATTACCATGAAAAAAATAAGTATTGTCTTACTCACGGTTGCCACACTCAGTTTTTGGGGATGTAACAAGACCTGCACTATTAATTCTACTTTCCAAGTGTATACTCCCGTGTACCAAAAGTGGGATGAAATTCGAAATTCTTTTGGAAGCACGCAGCCACAACCGATCAGAAATATTGGTGACATGGTGATACTGGGTAACCGTCTTTATTTGGTGGAATCGGACAAAGGGATACATGTTGCTGACAATACCAATATAGGACAGCCTGTTTTCCTCGCATTTATAAAAGTGCCAGGATGCCGTCAATTGAGCGTTAGAGGAACCACACTTTTTGCGGACAGCTATGTAGACCTGCTCACTATCGATGCAAGCTCACCGCTGCAAGCCTCTATAATTAAACGCGATAAAGATGTATATCCTTTTCATCAATATGAAGGAGGCTTTGCCGATGACGCAACAAAAGGAGCTATAGTTAGTTGGGCAAAAAAAGATACTACCATAATAGAAGATTGCTCACACCCTAATAATAGTAGTTTCACTACAAAAAATGCAAATGGCCAACCACAAGCTTTTGTTCAAAATTCAAACTCTATTACCTCTAATTTAGCAGATTTAAGCGGCACAGGATATCAAGGCCCACAAGCCATTAGCAGCAGCTATAGCCGCAGTGCTTCCATTGGCGATTATATATATTCATTGGTAAATCACGAATTATATGTATTCCATCAAACAGGTGGTCTCAAAACTAAAATAAACCTTAACAATAACAATGTTGAAACTTTACAGGCGGCTAACGGAAACCTATTTATGGGTAGCGAAACTGGCATGTGCATATATGATTGTAGCAGTCCCGAAAACCCAAAAAAAGCTGGCGATTTTGAACACGTTCAAAGCAAAGACCCAGTGGTAGTTGAAGGCAACAACGCATTTGTTACTACCCGCCGAGATAATGGTTCAGGCTTCAACGAATTGAATGTGGTAGATATTACCAATATATATTTCCCAAAACAAAAAGCCAGTAGCACTCTTACAGGCCCTTATGGTTTAGCTGTGAGTGAAGGCAATATTTATATATGCGATGGTACAGCCGGCCTTCATTTATACAGTTACCAGAACTCCATTCTTACCAAAGTGAAAAACATCAACACTACTCCTTCTTACGATATTATATATTATAACAATGCCTTATTGGTGAAAGGTGGCGATGGACTATATTATTATAATGCTACGCAAAAGAATAATCCCCAAATTGTAGGCAAGACATTGTTTGCAAAATAATATACAAGATATTTATACGAAAGGCTTGCTATTACATAGTGAGCCTTTTTTATTTCTATAGAATAATATTTAGTTTTCGTATAATAAAGCCTGCTTAACTTTGCAGCATTATGTCAAGCAAAATTTCTGAAATCTCATTCCAAATACATTTGGATGAAAATAATATCCCCAGCAAAATGGAATGGAGAGCCACTGATTCATCCAACAACGAATGGCAAGAAAACCAAGCTGTAATGCTATCCATTTGGGACTCGAACGAACAAAACGCTTTGAGGATTGACCTCTGGACCAAGGATATGAAAATTGATGAAATGAATTACTTCTTTTTTCAAACTTTAATGACCATGGCCGATACCTATCAAACAGCTACCCAAAATGAGGAACTGGCCAGAAAGATGAAAGGTTTTGCCGAATACTTTGCCGAAAAATCGGAAGTGATTAAGGGAGCAACAGGTCACGATGAACACGAAGGACATAATCACTAATATATAATCGTGATTATTCTGTAAGCGAACCGCTATTACTCTACAGTAACACTCTTGGCTAGATTCCTTGGCTGATCTACATTACATCCACGCATCACAGCAATATGATATGATAATAGCTGCAATGGTATTGTAGCTATTAGGGGTATAAAAGCTTCTTCCGTATCGGGTATTTCAATTACATAATCTGCTATTCCTTTTACTACGGTGTCACCTTCAGTTACTATGGCTATAATTTTCCCTTTGCGGGCTTTCACTTCTTGTATATTACTCACTACTTTCTCGTAGTGGTTTCTTGCAGTAGCAATAACAACAACGGGCATTTCCTCATCAATCAATGCGATAGGACCGTGCTTCATCTCTGCCGCGGGGTATCCTTCTGCATGTATATAACTGATCTCTTTTAGTTTCAAAGCTCCTTCTAATGCCACAGGGAAACCTACACCTCTGCCTAAGTACAAAAAGTTATGGGCATCTTTATATATTGCCGCTAGTTCTTCGATATACTTATCCGACTTCAATGTTTTTTCTACTTTGTCGGGTATGGTTTCTAATTCTATCAAAAGCTCACGAAGGCGTTTGTCGCTGAGGTGACCATTTTTGTGACCTATAGCCATGCTCATCAAAATTAATGCTGTAACCTGAGCAGTAAAAGCTTTGGTTGATGCAACGCCAATCTCAGGACCAGCATGGGTATATGCCCCTGCATCGGTGGCACGAGGTATACTTGAGCCAACCACATTGCATATTCCAAATATGGTTGCCCCTTTTTCCTTGGCCAATTCAATAGCCGCAAGTGTGTCTGCGGTTTCGCCCGACTGACTTATCGCTATCACAAAATCATCTTCATTGATAACAGGATTTCTGTATCTAAACTCGGATGCATATTCAACTTCAACAGGAATACGTGCAAATTCTTCAAACAAATACTCTCCTACCAAACCTGCATGCCAGCTAGTGCCACAGCCAACTATTATAATACGTTTTATATTTTTAAGTTTGTTTTCATACTGGTTAATACCAGCCATTACGATTTCATTATTATTGTGTATACGACCACGAAAACTATCTAATATAGATTTGGGCTGCTCAAATATTTCTTTTAACATGAAATGCTCATAACCACCTTTTTCTAAGTTCTCCAAGTTTATTTCGAGCTCATGTATATAAGGAGTTTTGGTAACGTTGTCTATAGTTTTTACCGTAAGTCCATCAACGGTGATAACGGCAATCTCTCCATTGTTTAGATATATAACATTACGTGTATATTCAACAATAGGTGTAGCGTCACTAGCCATAAAATATTCGCCTTCGCCAACACCAACTACAAGTGGACTTCCTTTGCGGGCTCCAATTAAATATTCAGGATTCGTTTTGGATATAATAACGATAGCATAAGCTCCCACCACTTGCGACAATGCCATACGAACAGATTCTTCGAAGCTAACACCTGTATTATCTCTGATATCTTCTATCAAATGTATCAATACTTCGGTATCAGTATCGCTTTTAAAAGTATGCCCTCTCTTTACCAATGCTTCTTTAAGCGATGCATAGTTTTCTATAATACCATTATGGATAATGGCCATATCTCCACTTTGGCTTAAGTGCGGATGTGCATTGCGGTCGTTGGGTTCACCATGTGTAGCCCAACGGGTATGCCCCATTCCTATATGGGCACTTTTGTCTATTCCTTCGCAAGCTTCATCGAGGTCAGCTACTTTGCCGGCCTTTTTATATACTTCCAAAGTGCCATCGAGCAAGGCGATACCTGCACTGTCGTAGCCGCGGTACTCTAAGCGTTTGAGTCCTTTTATTAAAATGGGGTAAGCCTCTCTTGGGCCAATGTATGCAACTATTCCGCACATATTATATATTTTGAATTAGTAAGTAAATGGTTTTTTATAACCTTGCAAAATTAGGTTATAAAAGTATAACACAGTAAAGGTGTGAAATGCTGCATTATAATATTGAAGTCTGCAGTTGCTGGCCCCACCCCCCCGCTAACTCTTGGTCGCTATTATGCAGCTTCGGCTACTACCTCAATCACATCAGGAACCATACGTTTCAGTAAGTTTTCGATTCCTGCTTTTAGCGTCATGGTGCTGCTGGGGCAACCGCTGCATGAGCCTTTCATCACCACCGTTACGATTCCGTTTTCAAAACTTTTGAAACTGATAGCACCACCGTCCATCTCGACTGCAGGTTTTACGTGGTTCTCTAATAATTCTTTTATTTTACGCACCGAATCTGTGTCGTTATCATCGAATACGGTTTCTGTTTTAGTTACGATAGGGCGACCTTCTTCTAACCAAGCTTTAATATATTCTTTTAAAATTGGAACTACATCGGTCCATTCTATCTCAGGTTTTTTGGTAACGGTTACAAAGTTGTTCATGATAAACACACCTGCCACTGAATTGAATTCGAAAAGCTTTGCAGCTAAAGGTGAACTATCTAGGGCACTTTGTTTATCAGGGAAGTCGGCACTGTCGAGGGGGAATATCATGCGATTGGCCACAAACTTCATGGTCTCGGGGTTTGGCGTGGCTTCGCTATAAATTGTCACTACACTTTTTTCTTGGGTTTCCATCTTATTTAGAATTATTCTACAAAATTAAGGTTGATATAATGAGTAACCAAAGAAATGTGAAATTGTTTTGCTATCCGTCAGTTGAAACTGACGGTAATTCTCTAGGCTTCGTGAGTCATAGACTCACTTTATTAAACTCACATCCGCCGCGGCGGACGCTCCGCTTAAACTTGCGAGGGCGGGAAATTAAAAATTATGGGGGGCAAGATTAGGTTTTTAGAAAACCGGATTTTACATTTGTTTCAAATTATGGTATCAAAAAAATGGTTTTTAGAGATGCCCTTAAATCTAATACTTGTTTTACAATCGGCTGTCCGACTAATTTTATATCACTACCTTTGCTCATTCTGTTGGCGATTTTTCTGCAAAATAAATCTGCAACATTTTAGGCAAGGAAGCAATACTTACTTGCTTTTTTATTTTAGTCGGTTAGTAGTGCTTAAATTATAAGGAAAGACATAGTTGTTTTAAGAATTAAATATATCTTTGTATTAAACTAATCGTAACTACTCAGGTACAACTGAATTTATTGTATAGAGAGCTGAAAAAACATCTTGACCATTTTTTATAGCAGTATCAATGACGGATCGTATTACAGC
>JAWXAU010000075.1 GCA_034439655.1 Bacteroidota bacterium
CCTGGGGCTGGAGAAGGTCCCAAGGGTTCGGCTGTTCGCCGATTAAAGTGGCACGCGAGCTGGGTTCAGAACGTCGTGAGACAGTTCGGTCCCTATCTGATACGAGCGTTTGAGATTTGAGAGGACCTAACCTTAGTACGAGAGGACCGGGTTGGACATACCTCTGGTGTATCTGTTGTGGTGTCAACCGCAGTGCAGAGTAGCTAAGTATGGACGAGATAAATGCTGAAAGCATCTAAGTATGAAACTCACCTCGAGATGAGATCTCATTGAAGACCGTAGAAGACTACTACGTTGATAGGCTGGTAGTGTAAAGGTGGTAACATCAAAGCTAACCAGTACTAATTGTCTGAAGACTTAATAAATTTTTTATACCTTAACGCAGGTAACGTACTCCAATCTTACATTTTCTTTCTTTTCATGTCAAATTTATAAGAACTTTATGATCTTTTTGGTGATTATACCGACTGTGTCCACCTCTTCCCATTCCGAACAGAGAAGTTAAGCCAGTCAGGGCAGATGATACTTGAGTAAAATCTGGGAAAGTATGTCGTCGCCGGATTATTTAAAACCCCGTCTATTAATTTAGATGGGGTTTTTTAGTTTTACCTCTAGCACTGCCGTCTGATCTTTCCATACGAATGCATTTCAATGTCACTCATCATATTTTGATACTTTTATCCTTGTTTTATCCGTTGATAATTCGGTAGAACATTGTTTGAAAGTATATATAGTTCTTTCAAAAATCAATTATGTTTGTAATATTAAATCTCTCACCTTAAAATCAGACACAATAATGGATGATACAGCAATTCTTAAAAGCAATACTAAACAAGATTTTGGACGTACTTGGTGGGGGCAACAGTGGCTCAAAGCTTTAGACAGAATTGATTTTGACAATAGACTCGATAGGGGTAAAAGTTACGCCCGTAAAGGTGCAGTATCAACTATAAAAATTACAAACAATATTATTGAGGCTAAAGTAAATGGGAGCAGACCGAAACCCTATATTGTCAATATTATCGTTCCTCCTTTTTTTGATCCAGAGAAGAATATTTTCCTTAATAACATAAAAGGAAATCCCCTGATATTATCTCGCTTACTGAACCGTGAACTGCCTACAAACCTGATGGAAATTGCCGAGAAAAATAAGGTTAAACTTTTTCCGCAAAGTTGGCAGGATATTAAACTCAACTGCAATTGCCCTGATTGGGCGGTACCTTGTAAACACCTAGCCGCAGTTATATACATGATTGCAAATGAGATTGACCAAAACCCTTTTTTGGTTTTTAAACTTCACAATTTTGATTTGCTAGCCGAGTTGGCAAAGCTCAATATTAATATAAGTAGTTTAGAAAAAGAGCGGATAATTTGTTTTGATGATTGTATAGAAGAAAAGAAGCCAAAGGCCGCTAACCTATTGTTAAAAGAAATACCTGATTTTTCATTGGTAGAAAATTTGCAGCAAATTATACCAAATCTGTTTTTGTCCAACACACTATTTTATTCTGGTGATTTTAAATCGCAAATACAATCCGTTTATAAACATGCAGCAAAACTTGAAAGTAAAAGTTTGCAAATACAAAAGGCAGAAGCGAAAAGCATCCATGAAGAAAAACGATTTCACGATTTTAAAATTAATTTCAGCAACAATGGCACTATATTAATCGAAAGCTCGATTAACGGCAAGCAAAACCCCTTAACTCTCGAACAGTTGCTTATACTCTTGGCCCAAACAGAAAGTAAGCATTTGGTAAATTATTCTGATTCATTTAACGTGTTATATCGAGCTTTTCGGTTCTGCAATATCCTAGTTGAAAGATCGGGAATCCTGCCTAGAATTTTTCAATATTCTGCCGACACGCATTATAAGATTCAATGGGTGCCTGCCCTGTTAAATGATAGCATCAATAAAGTTTTTCAATCATTGCTAGATTGGCTTCCTTCCGATAGCGTTTATATACAAAAAGGGATTGATAAAAAGACGTCAAAAACAAGTACAGCTAAACAGGTTTTATCTACGAACAAAGAAGAAGCCCTGATGTTGGTCTGTTCTTTATTCATCAATAATTCTATTAAAGGGGCTTTTAATTTATTAACCTTGCCTAAGAAATATACAGCTATTGATACTAAGGTATTCGATATATTTTTCAATGACAAAGTTCATTCTTTTAGCCAATTCAGTGAGCAACAAATTCCCAATAGTATACATTTGTGGCTTAAGCGTTTTTTTATTGGGAATAAGGACGTAACTCCCATCATACAAGTAACTGAGTTAAACAATGATGAAGGATTTGAGGTTGAGATTTTGGTAAAAAGTATCAAAAAAAATATAGCATCTGTCGAAAGTTTATATACCTTTTTGAGAAATAATATAGGGGAGCAAAAAATGCAGTTGCTAAAAAACCTAAATTTATTGGGCGAGTATTACCCCGAGTTGAATGTTGTGATTGAAACAGAAGGAAAACAGAAGCTTAAATATACTACAGAAACCTTATCGGATATATTGAGAAAGGTATTACCTGCCCTTAATTTATTTGGTATTAAAGCCTTGTTGCCAAAGAGTTTAAGGAACTTACTAAAGCCACAAGTTACGATGGCTTTATCTGCGAAGGAAAAAAACAGGAAGTATTTTTCATTAGATGATTTGATTTCATTTGAATGGCGGGTGGCGATGGGAAATACTTTTATAACACAAGCTGAATTTGAAGCATTGGCGAAAAATACTTATGGCTTAGTGAAAATAAAAGAAGAATACGTGATGATGGATGAAGAACTGGTTAAAAAGGTGATTGAACGATTAGAAAAACCACGAATGCCAAACAGTTTCCAGCTACTTCAGGCTGCTTTATGTAATGAATATGATAACAGTCCTGTGCAGATAGATAGGAAACTAAAAAATGAAATTGATAAGCTTTTAAAAGCTGAAGAAACAACGCTGCCAAAAAACTCGATTGCTACCTTGAGGCCTTATCAGTACAGAGGTTTTAGTTGGTTATATAAAAATGCAAAACTTGGTTTGGGTTCTGTACTGGCCGATGATATGGGTTTGGGGAAAACAGTGCAGGTAATTACGGCGTTGCTCAAATTTAAAGAGGAGGGCTTTCTCAAGAACCAGCCTGCACTTGTTGTGGTGCCAACTACTTTGCTTACTAACTGGGCAAACGAACTCAAGAAATTTTCTCCTGACTTAAATTTACATACCTTTCATGGGCCGGGCAGAAAATTTGAAACAAAAGATATTGATGTGGTAATTACCACTTATGGGGTTGCAAGAACCGATCTTGAAAAATTGAAAAAAACGAAATGGTATGCAGTAATTGTTGATGAAGCACAGAATATCAAGAACCCCGATATTGCCCAAACAAAAAGTATCAAATCAATTCCTGCCAAAATAAAAATAGCCATGAGCGGCACACCGGTCGAAAACAGGCTGAGTGAGTATTGGAGTATTTTTGATTTTGCCAATCCGGGCTATTTGGGTAACATCAATTGGTTTAATACTGAATTTGCAAAGCCGATAGAAATAAACCAAGATAAAAAACAACTGAAAAATTTTAAAGCAGTTACAGCTCCGTTTATTATGCGAAGAATAAAAACAGATAAAAGTATTATAGATGATTTGCCTGAAAAAATAGAGAACAATCAATACTGCTCTTTAACAAAGGAACAGGCGGCATTGTATAAAAACATTACGCATGATTTGATGCTAGAGATTGAACAAGCAGAAGGGATAAATAGGAGGGGAATTATACTGAAATTGTTGGTGGTATTAAAACAAATTTGTAACCACCCAGCACAATATTTAAAGAACGATCATATCATTCCTGAATTATCGGGGAAAGCCCAATTGCTACTGCAAATTTTGGAAAATATATATGAGAATAATGAGAAGGTTCTTATATTTTCACAATACAAAGAAATGGCTGAAATGCTACAGCAAATTATACATGCCCACTTTGGTAAAAAATCGCTGTTGTTACATGGAGGTTGCACTAGGGCACAAAGAGATGAAATGGTTGATGCGTTTCAAAACACCAAAATGGCCGACACTTTTATATTAAGTTTAAAAGCTGGAGGAACGGGGCTCAATCTTACCGCAGCAGCCAATGTTATTCATTTCGACTTGTGGTGGAATCCCGCAGTGGAGGCACAGGCAACCGATAGGGCTTTCCGTATCGGACAAAAACAAAATGTTATCGTTCACCGATTAATTACCAAAGGAACCCTAGAAGAAAAAATAGACGCAATGATTATCAGCAAAAAGAAGCTGGCAAATTTAACCGTTGCAACAGGGGAGAAATGGTTAGGCGAACTCAATGATAAAGAGTTAAAACAACTTATTTCTTTAGAGGTGTAGCATGTGGTGATTATATATATACCTAGTGGGTTATAAAACCCAATTCGTTTTGCGAGCCGATTGCATCATGATAGCTATCGTGGACGGTTCGAGTAGTGATTCAATTACTCTGTCGTCTTTTATTTTACCATCATCTTTTACCCAAACGAACCTGTTATGTTATTTTTTAGCCCTAATCTTTTGTATAAATTGACTTGTGAAGCTTGTTGTTTGAAGGCTGAATTGGTTAAATTTTCAGGGGTGGATTTTAATTGTTTATGAGTGCTGCGTTTTTATTACGATAAAAAATATTTAACTACTTGGTTTCTAATTAGGTTTTTGCTTTACATTTGTGGGCAATCTATGAAATATGTCCGCCGCCGGTGGCGTTTTGAAGGGCTTTGTTAGTTAAAGATTTTTTGTAGGTAGTGCACAAACCGGAACCTTAAGTTTGCAGTATAACATGGAAATGAACTACAGAATAACTAGTATTGATGAACACAAGCTGCTGCTGGAAACGGGATCGGATATCAACTGACAAAAAGTGGTGTATCTGCTGGAAAATAACTAATATTAAAACGTAAAATAACCCTTCGACAAACTCAGGATGACATTGGAAGAACCTATAAAAAAAAACAAAGCTCAATAATGGCTGTTGGCTCGTCATTTTAAAAATCGCTGGAATCATTTTGGCTGTTTATATGATTGAGTATATATTGAATTGGATATATAACAAGAACACAGAGGATCCCCTGAAAATTGCCCTTGGTTCTTTTCAAAACAATTATTTTTCCTTAAGCAAATATTACCTTACCAATACCAGTGGTGATATGTTAACGAACGATACTTCAGCTACACGTAGGTTTATTGTTTTTTATATAATTGGGTATGTTATTTATGCTGTGCTAAGTGTTGTTATTCCTAAGCTTCCGAAAATTAAAGTATATTCGGCACGAATCAATACTATTTTATTTTATATGGTATTCATAATCGCATTCCCGATTGCTTTTTTTATTCCCGATGAAAAAACAATCATAGACTTAGATTCCAAAGAAATTACATTAACAAAGTATAATTATTATTTAATCCCCTCAACAGAACGGATTCCATTTTCTGCCATAAACAAATTCGATTATTTTTGGTATTCAACAAAAGGCACTAGGGTTGGAAAGCAGCGTAACCACAGTCATTTCATGGCATTGCAAGTATAATATTCGAATGGAAAAAAAGCTATTCTCGGCAATAATCAGATTGGGAATGAGTCTATTGGAAGCAATGATACAATAACAAGAAAACCCGCAGTTGAAGATAACAAGAAAGTGGAAAATCTAGTAATGTTGTTGAACAATGTAATAGGGGAAAGTAGGTAGAAGTTATGAATGATGAATGATGAATGAGATTTATTATATTAGGGTTACCACCTTTTCCAATCACCCAGTGCCTCGCTAAATTTCTTGTGCCCTAGGATGGCATCTAGTTTTTCGCCACCTACTCTTATACCTTGGTTGTCGAAATAGTCTTCAAAATATTGATCGGCCATCTTGCTGATGAGTTGTACATCTTCGCCATTGGTTACTGCCATATCCATATTGAAAAGATGTTCGAGCTTGGCTTCGTCCCAATCGATTCCTGGTTTTTCCCATTCACCGTTGGCAGTATTTAGTATTGGCTTTAACAGGGGGTTCATCCTAATAAGGCGAATATCGTTTTGTATAAATGGGAGTTCCAATATTTGATGTGCAATAAATGTTGCAGCATCGGGAGGGTCGCTGATAACGGAAGTTGAAAGTTTTTTGATGTCGGCAGCAGGGCCTTCATTTTTACCTTTTTTTGTAAGCCAATCATAGTTACTTGTATGCTCTCCGCTATCGCCAAATGAAATTGGTAGTAACGTGTTGGCAGTTCCTAGGCTGGCAATTCGTATTTCATTTCTTTGGGCACCATTGGCCAATGCTTCTAATATTCCTGCAGTGATAGGGTTATTATTTCCGCCAATTGCTCCGTCCCAAAACCTGCGTTTTGCCGTAACTTTTGTAGGATCATTAGTCAAAACATAATTGAATTCGGCGGGGTTATCGAAAAACTGCACAGGTGCATTGCTGGAGGCATGAATTGCATCAATTAATCTTAACGTTTTGAATTCACTGATTTGAGATCCTGTCACGGTACTTTGTATATAAGAGGATTCGAGTTTGCTACCCAGATTGGAACGAAAATATACTGCTCGTTCTCGGTCATAATCGAAACCTGTTATAATAATTTGTAGCTCGGGCTTGCCTATATGGGTAGGTAATTCCGTCATTAGTTTTTTGCAATCGGGTCCTAGTTGTGCGGTTAAGCCCTTAGGTTTTTCTTCGGTCTTGAATCGCGGAAAGAAACCTCCTAAAGGATTCAATCGGCTCCAGAACTTTCTAACAAAAATGGTCTCCAAAACATCTTGGGATAGGAACATGGTTTCAATTTCGCTAAGAGATTTGTTGACGCACAAAGCGGCAAGCACCATGCTTCCGCCTGAGTTGGCAATAACCAAATCGTAATTCTTTAAAATATCATGCCCTTTGGCAGCTATGCCATAGCGTTGTTGTAATATTTTTACTTGGATTAAAGCCCAAGTGCCTCCGCCGTCGAGCGATAGTATATCGTATGCCATGTTTTAAGAAATTTAAATGGTTATGGTGCAAATAAAAGGATGAAAAACCAAATAAAAAACAATGGATTTCCCTGCTTTGGAAAAGGGATTTCCCTGTAATGTGGATTGCTATGGTAGAGAATGGCATAGATAATCAAGCCTTTGGGATGCTTGGGTGGTGAGGTGAGTCACTTGGAGAATCCTGAAACTTCGTGTCGCAATGAGAATTGTTATTCCACTACAATTTTTCTAACTGAAGAAAAATCAATGCCAGTTATTTTCAATAAATATATTCCTGAGCTTAAGTTTAAATTATTCAGATGATAAACTTGTGTGCCAGTGTTTGGTTTTTGCTCAGTGGTATTATATACATTTTTACCATTCAAATCTATAATTTCAAAATGTAAAGCTTGGGCATTTGCCAAATGAAGGGTAATATTGGGATTATCATTTATAGGATTTGGATAGACAGAAACAACGGGTTCAGTAGAAACATTTTCAATAGTATTGAAAGGTGTAATAATAAGTTTGGTATTATAAGTTTGGTCGTTCTTATCGCTGGCGTTATCGCCATTGGCAGCAAGCATACTTGCATAAAAAGTAATGGCTCCCTGGTTGGTGCTTGGTGCCTTCCATTGGTAAGTCCATTCGCCCGTATTGGCTGATACGGGTGCGGTGCCTGCAATTCTGTGCATCACAAAATTACGGTCTTGGTAAGAGCCCCAAGTAGGACTTTGCATTCTGGTTTTGTTTGTATCAATAAGTGTGATGGTGCCCGTAAATTTGTTGTCACTGTTACGAAGGGAAACAATTTGAAACCCAAATTTATTTAAGGTGTAATGTGTAATGCGGGGTTTAATAATATATGTTTGGCCCGGTATATATGTTGTGTTCCCATTGTCGAAAATGATGGATGCAGTTCCCGGCCCAGCATTGTCGGCAATACCACCGCTATGGCAGCTATTGGCTCCTTCTGTCCCACTGCACGATTTTTCTCCAGGTGCTTTTGTATTATAGGGAGGGCCGCCATCGTTTTTGGCAATTAAAGAATAAAACAAGAATAATATAATAGTAAATGAAGCCGTGATGATATTTTTTTTCATACTTGGGATATAGTTTTAGTTAAAAAGGATGATTTTTTCGAACATACTTTTATTGTCCATTTCTAATTTAATAAAATAGATACCTGCTTCATGTTCGTGCAAATTCATTTCTACTAGGTTATTGCCTGTAAAGCCTTTTACCAAAGTTTGTTGTTGCAATTTATTGCCTTTTATATCATATAATTCTATATTGATACTGGAGGGTTTATCCAAATAATAAGAGATAGCAATTTTATCGTTTGCAGGATTGGGGAATACATTAAACATTATATTATTTTCGCTTTGCTTTATACTTGTGGTAGCAGATTGAAGTGTCAATGATTTTGTATAACAGTAATCGCCCAAATCGTTTCCATCATCATTGGCAGCAACGGTAGCCAAATAGAAGGTAATATTTCCTTCGTTGGTGACTGGGGCTGTCCAGTTAAACTGCCATTTGCCTTTGCCTTGCGAAACAGCATTGGTGCCATCGTAAGTATATGTTATATAATTCCTGTTGGCAAATCCCCCGGCACCAGAAATGAGTTGTGTTCTCGATTGTTCAGTACAGGTAAAAGTTCCCACATTGCTGCTGTCCTTGTCTTTGATGGCTACTACTTGAAATCCAAATCTGTTGAGATTGGGGTGAGCAACCTCAGCGGTAAGGGTATAAGTATTTGAAGGAATATAATTGCTTGCACCATTTAGTACACTCAAAGTATTGCTACCCTGTCCACTATTGAGTGCAAATGACTCGTGGCAACCACTAGTGGTGCAATCTTTTTCGCCCGGGGCACCTGTGGTTGACGCGGGGGCACTGTTGCTTAAACTATCAGCCATTGCACTGGTGAAGGCGATAGCAAAAAAACAATAAATGATTCGGGTATAATATTTAATCATGCTGGGTTTTTATTAAGTAGGCCACAATAATTTAAGTGCAATTATAGACTTTTTGGGGTAAATGGTTTTCAGTTTTTTTTTGAAAGTATAAATTAGTGAAGAGTTCGATGAACTAAATACCACCATAATATGAGAACTTCACACTTGGATAATAATCAAAGTGTGAATATAGTAGGAATGCAAGTATGCCCGCAGGTAAAAACATTTGTTTCAAGTGTATTGGCAATGCAAACCCATTCACCGCGGCGAACAAAATCATAATTCCTTCCTCCATTTCTCCCCATCAAATCCTACTATATATTTTCCATCAATATCAAGTATTGGCCTTTTAAGTATAGAAGGGTTTTCTTGAATAATACCAAAACATTTGGGAGGTTTTAATACATCAGCTTTCTGCGAATCACTAAGATTTTTATAAGTGGTCGAGTGGGTATTCACCAATATTTCTATAGGAATCTGCGTCAGCCATTCTTTAACTATACCTTCTGTGGGAGGCGTTGTTTTATAATCGTAAAAATTATATGGAACTTTATTTGCGTCGAGCCATTTAAAGGCCTTTTGCATGGTATCACAATTTTTTATTCCGTGTATGGTGATCATTTGTAAATGCGTATGAATAATTTTAGACCACAAACTTATCGCAAAAACAAGCATAAAAAAAGCCCTGAAAATTAGAGCTTAATTGTGTACCGCTAGCGAAACCTGAACCTGTTTGCCGACAGGCAGACCCGCACAGCCGTGAAACCACAGAATTTTAAGTTTTACCCAGCCTGAAACCCAATTTAGCAAGCTGTAATACAACTGCTATGGCATCATTTTTTTGAAGATGACCTTTGGGGAGAATACTTTTTTTCACATCTTGAAAAGTTTCGAAACAAAACTCGCAACGCATGTTGCATGGTTCCCATAAATTGAAATTTACTGATGTTATGCCAGAAATAGGAAAACTTAAATTGGTCTTTGCCACAATATTCTAACCGCACAAAGTTTTTTTCAAATTCATCCATGATTCTGTCCGGATGTTCTGATTTTATTTTTTCGCAAAAATAAAAATAGTTCCGATACCATCTAGTATAGATGTCTACGAGTTGACTATACTCCTTATTAATATCATTTTGGATATATTTTTTTTTCAACACTTCTAGTAGCGGCTGACATTGATTTTGTATTTTAATTTTTTCTGACTCACTAAGCTTTTCCTTGCTTTTTGGAATACCTGTGAACATCCATACTTTTTGACGTTTCATATTGAATATATTTTTTATTTTTCTCTTTTTAATATCATAATTTACTCACTTCACTTCTATTTTTTAATGGTGTTCGTGAATAAAAATATGTTTTATTTTTTTTCTATGATTTTTATTACTTTCTCGGTCAGTTGATACCGTTTGTAAACGATTTCAGCTATTTGCTTTTCTAATTTGCTAGTGTCCGATATGTAATTATTTATCTTTAAGTTTTTTTATTGCCTTGTCAAAATCACTTTCCAACAATTTATCCTGCTCCATACTATACTTTTCAAATTCCTTTTCAGCCAAAGCCAATCCTGCATGTGTAACCCGTCCTGCATCTCTTAAAATAGCTGCTTCGTTAAATTGCAGAAACGCATCTAATTTTTTTACCCAATCGCTCATATACATCACTATACCTTTGCTTGCCTGCAATAGGGCTTAGTTCAAATACATTGTAACGATTCGGTTTAATCCATTCAATTCTTTTTCGTTCAAATATTTTTTTGCAATGCCTATATCTGTTTTTCTTATTTTCCCTTGCGGTGCATTTTTCCAGGTTGTTAATCCCATGTTTTCCTTAGTGCTGTCAACCCGTGTTGAAATAAGTTCGGCTGCGGTTTGCCCTGTTATAGAAAAATGTAATTTATTTTGAACGGTTGCGAAAAACTTTTTTGTGGTTTCATTTTCGCTACTATTATCGGCACTGCAAGATGAATAGATGTCGGTTATTTTTTGATAGAATCTTCTTTTGCTGTTACGTATGTCACGAATACGGGCAAGCTGTTCTTCAAAATAATCTTTGCCAAAAATATTGTTTGGGTTTTTCAACCGTTCATCATCCATTGTAAAACCTTTGATGATATATTCTTTCAATCTTTCCGTTGCCCAAATACGAAACGCTGTTGCTCTGGTGCTATTTACACGGTAGCCAACGGGAATAATCAGGTCAAGATTATAATACTTTGCAACTGTTTCCTGTGTTTTTCCTTTGAAAGCACCGTGTTGAGTGGTATGTGCAAAATTTGCACCTACCACTGCTTCATTCAATTCCCCTTCTTTAAAAATATTGCCGATGTGCTTTGTAATTACCGTTCTATCCACTCCAAACAAGTCGGCAATTTTTTGTTGGGTGAGCCAAATGGTTTCATTTTGTAAATAGATTTCAACCTTCACCTTTCCGTTTGGTGTGGTATAGAGCAATATCTCGTTAAAGCCATTTTCGGCTGGTTTTATTTTTTTACTCATCCTTTTTTTATTTTCAATAGTGGTGTTTTCTTCTTCCGTCAAATCATGTAGTTTGTATACCCTGCCTACCAGTAGGCAGGAATTTCATCTATTTGCTTTTCTATATAATTAGGGCTTTACCTACCGCTTTGGCAGTGCCGAGATTCAGGAAATTTTCAGGAAAAAACAGCGAACCCCGTCTGGCTTTACCGATTTTATTTAGTACCTGTATTTCAATGCTTTTAGTCATGTATTAGTTTGTTTATTGTTGCAAATTTAGTAACTATTTGCGACAAGATCATTTCATTCCTTATACCAATTCTTAAACTATAATAGCTCTCCGCCTGAGGCGGATTAGTTTTTAGAATGGTAATGCCGAACTACATCCCGAAAGCGTGGGAGGGGATTAGTCCCTTTCTTTTGGACTATTATATATTGAGTTTCGATATTATCGCATAAACATAATACCTTGTAAAAATAAAAAAGGTACAACAATCTTATTTGTTGTACCAATGTTGTACCTAAGTTTTTTTCAAGAATCAAAACTCTTGAGAACCCGTACCGCGAGCGGGACTTGAACCCGCACAGCCGTGAAGCCACAGGATTTTAAGTCCTGCGTGTCTACCAATTCCACCATCGCGGCATTAAATAAAGAACTGACCCCTCAAGCTTCCCCTCTATTATAAATGTCCTGGGATGTCTACCTCCCGATAATTATCGGGATTACCATCACGGCATCTATTCAAATAACTAAATAAAAAAGGTGTTGATGTGAGTTACCGAAATAATACCACACTAACACCTTTATCGAGCGAGAGACGAGACTCGAACCCGCGACCCTCACCTTGGCAAGGTGATGCTCTACCAACTGAGCTACTCTCGCTTATCGGGCTGCAAATATAGGCAGAAGGGTATTTTAGGCAAAAATATTTTTAAAAATTTGTACCCATGCAAACCAAGCACTTACAAATTGTACGACGCAACGATGGGTAAAAAGCGTCCTATTCCGAACGCACGGGGCGAAACCCGAAGGATAGGTGGAGTCTGTTTTCGTTTGTATTCACTGTTGTTCACCAAATGCAAAGTTCGGTTTACAGTTTCAGAATCAAATCCCTGCTCAATTATTTGTCTAGCCGATTGATTTTCTTCACAGTAAAGTTGCAATATAGCATCCAACAAATCATAATCTGGCAGTGAGTCGCTGTCTTTTTGGTCGGGTCTTAGCTCTGCCGATGGAGCTTTAGTTAAAATATTGCTGGGAATGATTTCTTGATCACGATTTATATAGAGGCACAGTTCATACACTTTGGTCTTATATAGATCGCCTATCACTGATAAGCCGCCGCACATATCACCATATAAAGTTCCGTAACCTACCGCCAATTCGCTTTTGTTGCTGGTGTTAAGCAAAATATGACCATGTTTATTGCTTAAAGCCATCAATAATACCCCTCTAATTCGAGACTGTATATTTTCTTCGGCTATATTCGCAGCCTTGTTTTCGAAATGAGGTTGAAGGGTTTCTACGAAATTATCAAAAATATCACTAATGCCAATAGTTTTAAATTGAATACCCATATTATCACACAATTGTTCGCTGTCGGAAATGGAATGTGCAGAAGAATATTGAGAGGGGAGAAGGACTGGTAAAACATTTTGTGGACCTAAAGCTTTTGAGGCAAGATATAAAACCAATGCCGAGTCTACACCGCCTGAAAGCCCAAGGATACCTTTTGTGAAACCCGATTTTTGAAAATAGTCACGTATGCCCAAAATGAGAGCATCGTGAATAAGTTCGTATTCATTTTCTTTGTCTGTGCTGCATGTTTCCACAGGGTTTTTCAATAGGTCGCTTAACGAAATTGTAACCAACGATTCCTCAAAGGCATCTGACTTTAATAACTGATTCCCGTTTGTCGCAATTACCATCGAGCCGCCGTCAAAGATTAACTCGGTCTGTGCACCACATTGGTTCACATATACCATGGGCATCTTGTATTTGAGGACATTGGCCTGCAAAATTTCTGTGCGTGCATGAAGCTGCTTATAGGAAAATGGAGAGGCCGAAATATTAACCATAAGATGTGCATCTTGCAATTGCGACATTGGATTTTGGGTATACAAAGGATCGTCAGTGAGGTTCCAAATATCTTCGCAAATGGTCAATGCAATCTTTACTCCGTCGTGCTCAATGGTGCTGAATGATTTGTTGGGTTCAAAATATCGGTACTCGTCAAACACATCGTAGGTGGGCAATAATGTTTTGTGAACCACTTGTTGTATTTTGCCTTTGTATAAATAAAAAGCAGAATTGAATAAATCTTTTCCCTCAGCAATAGGATTAACAGAGGGTCCGCCCACAATAATTCCTATTTCATGCGAACTTGCTGCTAGTTCCGCTATAGCATCGGTGCAGCTTTTTATGAAATCATCGAAGTATAATAAATCGAGTGGGGGGTAGCCGCAAATGGCCAACTCGGGGAATACCACCAATGAGGCACCTTGCTTCTTGGCTTGCTGGGTATATGATATAATTTTATCGAGGTTTGCTTTGATATTTCCCACATGTGGGTTAATCTGAGCAAGAGCTATTTTTGGCACTTGTGAATAGTATTATATAAATGCTAACCGATACTTTTCACGTTTAGTTTTTCACTATTCACTAAAACAATATACCTACATTTATTGCAAAATAATTGGTACGATAGCTATCGTAGGCTTTGTTTTTATTGGTGCGGAACATGCCATTGCTATAACGAATGCCGGCCACAATAGAAACGTCTTTGGTTAAAGCGTACTCCATGCCAGCACCCATCACAAATGCCATTCTGAAAAAGCTAACGTCATCGGAAGTGGCAATAAAATCATCGGGACGATTAGAGTTTAATTTACCTTTGAAATCACCACCAACTGAATCAGCTTTTTTGATTGTCGCATTTTGTGATAATAAAATAGCTGGGGTTAGTCCTCCTTGAAAAGTATATGTCATATAACCAATTTCGTTAGTTTTTCCTACGAAAGAAATTGGAATCTCAATATAGTTTAGTTTCATGCTGTAGGAAACTTTATTAGTGGTATCTGCATTTAGGGGAGTAACTTGTTTAAAGATTTGCGGGTAATTATTGGTTAACCTTCCATCAATCCTTGAAATATCCATCCCGATTTCATACCAAAGGGTTTTATTTATTTTTTCTTGAAAGTTAAAACCATAGCTGAAAGCCATTTTGACACCATCATTTACCAATAGTTTGTCGGTTGATTTTATCCAACAAAAGTTGGGTGAAGCACGGAAACCAAAGCGTTGGGTTTTAATAGGTTTCTTGCCTGTTTGGGCAAATGATGAGCTGCAAATTGCAAGGATGAGCAATACAGTTGAAAACTTTTTCATATATAATAAAGTTGAGGTTTATAGGTTAGATGTATGTTTGTGGGCTTTTTGACCCATTATTTATCGAAGTGCAAATTTGGAACTTATGAACCTTAAAACAAAGAGAAATATTTCAACCCTTTGTCTGCTAATGCTTTTCATTTGCAATTGTAAAAACAATAGGCTTGATGTAAGTGTGGATGAGGAAGCATACAAACCTAATATTGTTAGGCTTGATGAGCGTATTTGGAATTTGAAAGAAGCCGATTTTTTTAAGTTTACCGATAGTTTGAAAAGAGCCGACCCAAACTTTTTTTATGGTTGGGTTTCGCAAATTGTGTTGAGCCAATATCCTGAAATGCCACAGCCATTAGTTCTTGACTCGCTAAAGCACTTACTTTTTAATAATTCGAGAATGCAGTATTTAAAAAAGGAAGTCCATGAAAAATTTAAAGATTCAAAGGAGATAGACCAAGCAGCGGCACAAGTTTACAGCCGCTTTAAACATTATTTTCCAAAAGCAACATTACCTGTGCTAATCACCGTTGAAAATGACATGCGGGCTTATGGCGGGGTGTTTGAAAAAGCTATATGTATAAGCTTGGACTATTTTCTAGGAGCTGAACACGCTATCTATAAATCATTACCCGATTTGCCCAAATATATCTATCAGAAATTCACTCCTCAATATTTCGGCAAGCGGATAGCTGACGCCTTGCATAGATTTACTTTTGGTGAGCAAGACGAAAGCCCATTATTTATGCAGCGAATGATTTTGAGTGGTATGCAAGAATATTATACTGATGCCATGATTCCCAAAGAGCATGATAGCATTAGAAGATTATATTCTGGAGTGCAAATAAAATGGTTGGAGAAAAATGAGAAACAGGTATGGGAACACTTTGCTTCGCAGAAACTTTTTTATAGTAATGAGAAAGAAAAAACAGAACGCTATTTTGTGGACGGTCCTTTCACACAAGGATTGCCACAAGAGTCTGCTCCTCGATTGGGTTCGTGGGTAGGATACAAAATTGTGAAAAAGTATATGGACACACATGAAAATGTAACTTTGGAAATGCTGATGAAAGAAAAAAATTATAATAAGATATTTAAGGAATCGGGGTATAAGCCGTAGGGAGTGGACAGTAGACAGTGAATAGTAGACAGCCCGCCGCGGCGGGTAGTAGACAGTGAATAGTAGACATAGACAGTAGACAGTAGACAGCCCGCCGCGGCGGGTAGTAGATAGTAGATAGTAGACAGTAGACAGTGAACAGTGAACAGTAGACAGTAGACAGTGAACAGTAGACATTGGGCAGTAGATAGCGAACAGTCTCAATGCGAGCTAAACTGCCAACCATAAACGACCAACTGCCAACTGTAAACTAAAAAAAACATGGAGAAAAAGAAAAAACATATAGCAATTCTAGGTAGCACTGGTTCTATCGGAACGCAGGCTTTAGAAGTGATGCGGGAGCAGCGAAACTTATTTGAAGTGGAAGTATTGACCGCAGGCAGCAATGCCGATTTGTTGATTGAGCAAGCCATCGAATTTCAACCCAATGCGGTGGTAATATCGGATGCTACAAAATATAATCAGGTGAAAGAAGCTTTGAAGCTTCATGCTATAAAAGTATATAGTGGCAACGAGGCCATTGAGCAAGTGGTGCAAATGGATACCATTGATATGGTGCTCACTGCTATGGTAGGTTTCAGCGGACTCAAACCAACCATCGCTGCCATTAAAGCAAAAAAACATATAGCATTGGCCAATAAGGAAACACTGGTTGTGGCAGGAAGTATTATCAGTGAACTTGCTATTGAAAATAGGGTTGAAATTATTCCTGTCGACTCTGAACATTCAGCCATATTTCAATGTTTGGTGGGTGAGCCTCTTGATCAAATTGAGAAGGTTATTCTCACTGCATCGGGCGGCCCTTTTAGGGGAAAAGATAGGGCATTTCTTGCTGCAGTTAGCAAAGCCCAAGCACTGAAACATCCCAATTGGACAATGGGAGCCAAGATTACCATCGACTCGGCGACCCTTATGAACAAAGGCTTGGAATATATAGAAGCCAAGTGGTTGTTCGGATTAAAGAATGAACAAATAGATATCATAGTTCATCCACAATCTATTATACATAGTTTGGTGCAGTTTGTCGACGGTAGCTTAAAGGCACAACTGGGTTTGCCCGATATGAAACTGCCCATACAATACGCACTAGGTTTTCCGCAAAGGTTGAAGAATGATTTCCCGCGTTTTGATTTTGCCAACTTCCCCAGTCTCAATTTTGAGAAACCAGACTATCATACTTTCACCAACTTGCAATTGGCTATAGATGCTTGTGCAAAAGGTGGTAATGCGGCTTGTGTGCTCAATGCAGCCAACGAAGTGGTGGTTGCAGCATTCCTGGAGGATAAAATTGGGTTTATACAAATGAGTGATATTATTGGCGAATGCTTGCAGCAGGCAGCTTTTAAGCTATTGCCCAGTTTGGACGATTTATACCAAACCGATGCAGAGGCTCGGATACTGGCTTCAGAGCTTTGCCTTTCGGATAGGAATAGGAAGTGAAACGTAGAATTTTTTACCCCAACTTGATATTATACAAATTGTGCAATGAAGGCAATGGCTTAATTTTGTACATTAATATTTTCCAATAAAAATCACAATAAAATTATATAAAAAATGAATTATTTAATAATGGCTTCCCAAATGTTGTTAGGATTATCAATCTTAATTGTACTGCATGAGATGGGGCATTTTTTGGCGGCGAGGGCATTCGGGATAAAAGTAGAAAAGTTTTATTTGTTTTTTGATGCATGGGGTTTCAAATTGTTTTCTTTCAAACGCGGTGATACAGAATACGGAATGGGTTGGTTACCCTTAGGCGGCTATGTGAAAATAGCAGGGATGATTGACGAAAGCATGGACAAAGAAGCCATGAAACAACCAGCACAATCGTGGGAGTTTCGCTCCAAACCAGCATGGCAGAGATTGATTGTAATGCTAGGTGGTGTTACTGTAAACTTTATATTGGGTATCTTTATTTTTTGGATGTTGTTTTATGTAAATGGTGAAAAGCATTTGCCATTAAAAAGCATGAAATATGGGATAGTTGCCGAGAAACTGGGTAAAGAATTAGGCTTTAAAACAGGCGATATGATAACGGGCGTGGTGGGACAGGATATAAAATATTATGACGAACTTTTTAAGGCAGATATATTATTTGGTAGCAATATAATTATCAATATAAACCGCAATGGCAAAGACTCGGCAATTATACTCCCCAATAATTTTATCGATAAACTATCAGAAAGTACTAAGGGAGGATTTATCCAGCCACGAGTTAAGTTTAGTGTAGGAGATGTAGTTGACGGAGATTATGCCAAGAAAGCTGGCGTGGAAAAAGGAGATATAATTGTGAAGGTAAGCACGGATACTATCATATATCAAGATCAATTTATAGCAGCATTAGGAAACTATAAGGACAAAACGATAGAGTTACAGGTATGGCGTGCTGGCAAAGCTGTTAGCTTCCCCTGCAAAATAAGTGAAGAAGGCAAAATAGGTATTTTAATGAAGGAGAACTTTGATGAATTTCAACAAGACCATAAAGAATATTCATTGGGCGAATCATTCTCCGCAAGTATTACCAAAGGCATCTCTACTATTACAGATAACTTAAAAGGATTCGGCAAAATATTTTCTGGCGAAGTATCAGCTTCCAATTCCGTGCAAGGCCCCATAGGTATCATGAAATTTTATGGTGAATATTGGGACTGGACAAAGTTTTGGTCACTCACCGCTATGATATCGATGGTACTTGCATTTATGAACCTATTACCAATCCCAGCACTCGATGGAGGTCATGTAGTATTCTTATTAATTGAAATTATTATTCGTCGCCCATTGAGCGAAAAAATATTGGAAAGAGCCCAAGTAGTAGGAATGATAATTCTGCTAACTTTAATGGTTCTCATATTTGGAAACGATATCTGGAAAACGTTTATTAAGTAGCAATATTAGATATATAGTTGTATATATTATTGTTATTGAAATCTATCTAACAGGGATAAATATTTTTACCAAGGTTCCCATCGGGAGGCCATCTTCGTCTGTCAAATCGTGATATTCAACTCCTATAGTTTTGTGCTTACCGTGGTTTAACAATTCCAAGCGGCGGCTTGTGGCACTGGTGCTGAATGAATCAAATTTCTTTACCCTCTTTTCATTTATCTGCATGCTTGCATTTCTCCCAATACCATTATCTTCTATACTACAGCATATTGTTTCATCGTCCTTCGCGGCAAAATTGATGTTGAGTTTACGATTGGTTTTGCGGTGAAGCAATCCATGTTTCAATGCATTTTCTATATAAGGTTGAATTATCATGGGCGGTATTAATTTCTCTTCTACCTTTATGTTGGGGTCAACAGTTATATTATAGGTAAATGTATCTTCGAAACGGATACTTTCCAGTGCTAGGTAAAGTTTTAATTTCATCATCAATACCAATGCTTTGTTTTTGACTCATGTCGAGATATAGACGGATGAGATTGCTGAATTTGCCCAAATACTCTTGAGCGGTTGCTTTTTCATTGAGCAAAATAAATTCTTGTATACTATTAAGTGCATTAAAAATAAAGTGAGGATTCATTTGTGCCTTAAGTGCTGTAAGCTCACTGGCCCGTAAGTCTTGTTCCGATTTTGACTTTTCAATTATTATATTATTTCTTTTTTCTAGCACTTTCATTCTCATCTTATATAATATTCCCAAAGTGATAAATGCTATAAGTAAAATAATACTATAAAACCACCACGCTTGCCAAAAAGGTTTGTTAATATTAAAATGAAATTGAGCAGGCACACTGGCTAGACCATCTTCATTCATTGCTATTACTTCAAAAGTATAATTACCTGGTGGTAGGCTTGGGAAACGGACAAAACTGTTCCTACTGTCTGAGTTTACCCAAATGCTGTCGAGCCCAACCAAGCGATACCGATATGCAAAACGCCCCCTGCTACTATATGCTAATCCTATGAAGTCGATGCGGATATTGTTATGATTGTGTGATAAACTCATGCCATCGAATAGTGTAGTGTCTTTTTCTGCAATGGCAATACCTGTTATATATATTTGTGGTGCTGTATTGCTCGAACAGTCCAAATCATCAGGGAAAAACTGAATTCCTTGCTTGTGCATATCCATACTTTGCCTCCGGTGGCCAAAATATCATTTACATCATTTCCAACCAATCCATCTTCACGCGTAAAGCTACTTATTTTACTTGTTGTAAAATTATAAAACTGCACCCCTTTTTCTGCATAAAACCAAACCCCTTTTTTTGTAACACTGAGACTTTTTACAAAGTTACTCAGAAGCCCATCGGCAATTGTGAGTTGTTTAATAATGCTGTTGTTTTTAATACAAATTAATCCATGATCAGTAGTGCCTGCCCATAATGAGCCATCAGTAGCAGCGGCAAATCTGTATGCTACAATTGGTTTCCTAAACTTATCGAGTAGATTATTGGCTTCACCATTTTTAAAGTATTGTATCCCTCCCACAAATGAAGTCCATATAGTCTGATTTGCACGATCTAAATACAAACAGCGTGGTCGTTGATTGGCTAACTGCAAAAAACATTTTGGGTTTTTAGCTGTTTCCCCATCATGGGTCATCCACTTAAAATTTTTCAGCCAAGTTTTATTGAGATAGTTGCCGCAGCAGGGTTTGTTTTCTTTGTTTCTGATGGCTGCATTATTTGGGTCAGCATATATATAATTACCCTGTTCGTCCACTGCAATTCCTTTAGCATGCGGTATTGTTAAACCTCCTTGTATAATATTCCCCTTCGCATCTAATTCTATAAGTGAATTGTAAGTTGCATACAATCGATTATTATATAAATCAAAATGTAATAATTCACAATCTTTTTTTACCCCTACATCAATTGTTTTTGTCCATTTTCCGGTAGTGGCATCTATCATACTTATCAATCCATTATTATGGGCACAATAAAGGGTTCCATTTCCATCTGTGGCTAGAAAGGCTGGCGGATTAATTGGCATTTGTGAATTGCCGCTACTAAGCATTTGTATACTTCTGTTACGCATCACAAACACCCCGTTTTTGAGGGTGCTAATCCAAATATTTCCTTCGCGGTCTTGTATTATATATGATACTTGCTCGCCTTTCAAAAAAACTTCAGGTTCGGCTGTGGCATTCTTAAAGTATAGTAATCCATTATAGGTGCTTGCATATAATTCACCACTCGGCATTCTGAAAATATTGGTATAAAAACCTTCAAATGATTTCACCCATTTGGTAATTGGATGCGGTACTATTCTACCATTTTTTAATTCATATACTTCTTTGTTTGTATTTTTTTCTATTACAAACAGGCTACCGTCGGGCTGGTGTATGGGCAGGTATCCCAATAAGTTATTCGATTTGTTTTTATTGCTTAATCTATCAAATGGAACTGACAAAAAATTGTGTCCATCATATTGCATGATACCTAACGAATCGGCAACTACCCAAAGTTGAGAACCCGTGATACCAATCTGATAAAAAGCAGATTTAGAAATATAAGGTATAGGATGTTCTTTAAATTATTTTGTGCTGGGATTGTAACTAAATATTGGATTGTTTTGTGATGCAATCCACACAATATTATTTTGGTCGATACAAATATTGGGGAAATGTAGTTTGTTGTATTTTTCCCATGCAGTTAGCACCCGCAAACTATCATTTTCTATATATAATATTTGACCCGAAAAATTCACACACCAAATTCGCCCCTTGGGGTCTTCATTAAAAAAACTAAGTGCTTTTCCTCTTTGCCCTTCGCAGGTGAATACTTTAAAATTGCGACCATCGTATTTGGCCACACCATTATCAGTTCCAAACCATATATAGCCTTTTTTATCTTGAAATATTTGATACACTTCGTTGCTGGGCAAACCATCGTCATCGCTTAAATGCCAAGTATAAGGCTGCTGGCTAAATGCCGAAAAGCCACCCCAAAGGACAGCTATCAGCAGACAGTATTTGATTGATTTCACGCTTGCGAATTTAGGGAGGAGCGGGGAGTTTGCAGTTTTTATAATAGACCTCTTTCATAATTCAAGTAAGAAAAGCCAAATTATAACGGACACTTTATTTTATTGTAGTATCGCTCGCCGCGAACTCCGATAACTATCGGGGCTTCCTTTTTACACAAAAAGGAA
>JAWXAU010000076.1 GCA_034439655.1 Bacteroidota bacterium
AACTACATCCCGAAAGCCCCGCTTAATCCCGATAATTATCGGGATGCGGGGGGATTAGTCCCTTTCTTTTGGACTATTATATATTGAGTTTCGGTATTACTAACTTTTGGGAATTAATAAAACAAATTTGACTATTTAAAATAGTGATCTTTTCAAGTACATTTGTGCCAAGTTTTTTAGTTGTTAGCCAACATGCCGAAATTAAATATGAATCTTAGAAAATATATATATAGTACCCTGTTTTTTGCATCGATACTTTTAAGTGCCAATGCCCAAGATGCAGAGTTATCGCAATTTTATAACTCGCCATTGTATACCAATCCTGCATTTGCTGGGCTTAGTGGTGGCAATAGGGTAGCACTCAATTATCGTAACCAATGGCAAGGCACATTTACCAGCTATGCCGCAGCTTTCGATGCTAACTTGCCCAAAATAAAAAGCGGATTGGGCATACTTGTATTTAGCGACCAATTGGCTTACGGTGCCTTACAAACAAATTCCGCATTGTTGAGTTATGCATTCCATACCAAATTAAATTATAACTGGACAATGAGTTTTGGCATGCAGGCTGGCATTAAGCAAGGGCAGGTTGATTGGAATAAATTTTTATTTGCCGATGCTATTAACCCAGTTACTGGAATGGTAGGCAGCAGTGCAGAGAAAACACCAGGCAATGCCACGGTGCTTTATCCCGATTTTAATGCCGGAGCTATTGCTTATTCCGACAACTCTTTTGCAGGTCTTGCCATACATAATCTGAATAGACCCAATTATTCCTTTAATGGATATAATGGGGATGGCTCACGCTTAGGTACCAAAATTACCTTGCATGGAGGAACCGTATTAAAACCCAATCCAAAAATAAAGGACTTAATAATTTCACCCAATATAATGGTGATGTTTCAAAGTAGGTTCACACAAGTAAATTTTGGCTTCTATATTAGCAAAGCCAGTTTCCTTACAGGACTTTGGTTTAGGCAAACAGCACATAATAGCGATGCATTAATAGCCATGGTTGGTTTTAGAAAAAACAATTTTAAATTTTGCTATAGTTACGATTTCACTGTGAGCAGTCAGCAATGGGTTAATCCGGGGTCGCATGAGGTGAGCTTGATTTGGGTGTTCTTCAAAGGCGAACGCTATGGTTCTAAAGATTATAGTAAAATTAGTTGCTACGGTTTTAGATAATGACTATCTGAAACGTTAAAAAAATTGGAACTAGTCACCTTCTTCCAATTCCACAATCCCGCTATTCATTTCCTTTTTCATGTTCACTACCTTCTCAAGCCATAAGAGCATGGCTGGGAGAAGCAATAAGTTTAGCACCATGCCTATCAGCAGGGTGATGGAAGTAAGTACCCCTAGGGCAACAGTACCTCCAAAAGTACTAAAGGCAAATATAATAAAGCCGCAGAACAAAATCACCGAAGTATATACAATGCTTACGCCCGATTCTACAATAGTTTCGGTAACTGCAGGGCCAATCACCCAATTGTTTTTCTTGAGGAAGTAGCGGTACTTGGCCAAGAAGTGTATAGTAAAATCGATGGAGATTCCATAAGTGATACTAAATATAATAATGGTGCTTGGTTTTAAATGTATATCGAAAAAGCCCATGATACCTAAGGTCATAATAAGCGGGAGTATGTTTGGCACCAAAGAAATCAAAATCATACGCCAGCTAAAAAACAACATGGCCATCAATAAACTATTAATAAGCAAAGCCAAAATCATGGAGCCAGTTAGGTTGTTTATTAAATAAGAATTCCCTTTCAAGAATATTATACTGGTACCAGTTAATTTTACATCAAATTCTTTGGGGCTAAAGATGGAATCTATACGAAGACGTAATTCACTTCTTAACTTTTCGGTTTCCACACTTCCTATATCTGCCATTTGTACACTTATCCGAGCTGTCTGCCAGGTACTATCCACCAAGCCTTTCATTAATTGGTTGTTGCCGCTTTTTTTGTTGAGCTTGAGGTAACTTCGCAATGCCACAAATTCTTCCTGTGGTGGCAAACTATAATTTTGCGGATTATAATTGTGAAATGCCTGACTCGCAAATTTTATCATTTCTAACAAAGAAACAGGCTTGCTAAGTTGGGAATATTCGCTCAATATTTTTTGCACACTATCCATTTTTTCAAACGAACTGATGGAATTTTTAAAGGTTGCTTTTTTGCGGCTATCTATTGAAATTTCCAATGGCATCACTCCTTTAAAATGGTACTCGAAAAATTTTAAATCAGTATATAATTTATCTTTTTTTGGTAGGTCGTCCACTATATAACCTATAGCTTTTACTTGCATAAATCCCCAAATAGAAATCAAGGTAACAACTGCCACAACGCCATATATCCATTTGCGGTGGTGGATCACTATGCGGTTGCACCAATGCATTAACCCACTCATGTGAACATTGTCTAAGTGCTTTGTTTGCTTAGGGGTAGGAGCAGGTAAATAAGTATATACAATGGGTAAGAAAATAGCAGACAAAACATAGATAACCATTATGTTAATAGCCGACACTACAGAGAAATCGTCTAGCAAAGAGCTGCCTGTAAAGTTGAACACACCAAAGCCAACAGCAGTAGTTACATTGGTGAGAAATAACGCCAATCCATTTTTAGCAGTAACGCGGGTAATGGAGAGCATTTTATTTTTATTTTTTCGATATTCTTGGTGGTATACATTGAATAGATAAATACAGTTTTGTATTCCTATAATAACTATTAAGGGCGGAATTAAACCAATAAGTGCAGATACTTTATACCCCATTAAACCTACCGTGCCCAAGGTGAATACCACACCCAAAATTACCACTACCAACGAATAACCCACGGCCACGAATGAGCGGAAGAAAAACCACATAATAATCATAGTGATAATCACACTGAGTAACGTGAACAATTGTAACTCATTGCGGATTTTTGTGGCATATATAGTTCTTATATACGGCAGTCCCGAGTAGTGTACTTCCGTATTTTGGGCATTACCGAAAGCAGTGGCTATTTCTTCAATTTGTGCAACAAGTGCTATACGGTCTTTCGAATCTAATTTTTCCTTTTTCAGAGTGATGCCCATTAAAGTAACATCGCTTTTATCATTAATGAGCAACCCTTTATAGAAGCTCAAATCTTTTATAACTTTTGCCAGACTGTCAAGCTGAGCCTGTGTTTCAGGAGGTTTTTGAAACATACGACCAATGGCAAAACGTCCGTTGTCGTCGCCAAATTCATCAATATTTTCTACCTTATCAATTTTATATATATGGCTAATAGAAACTACTTTCTCAATGCCATCTAGCTTCTGAATGCTCTCTGTTAAATTGTACCAAGCTTTAAAAAATGGAAGTTGAAAAAGTTTATCACTTTGCACACCCAATACCATTACACTTCCATCTTCGCCAAATTTTTGTTTGAATCCCATGTAATCGATATAGTCGCTATCGTCTTTGGGAATTACCTTGGCAAAATCGTATGCTATTGAAACTTTGCGTGCTTCGAAGGCCATCCAGCCTGTAAGCAATCCTAACACTATAAGTAATAATACTCTTTTCCTAACTAGGAACGCCGCTATTTTGAGCCACATAGATTTTTAGTGAGTGATAAAAAAGGCCACAAATGTACGGGATTTAGCTAGCTTAATAATTTACGATTTCAGATTGGCAATTATTGAATATTTTAGAGGAATAGTAAATGTTGCGTAAGCAAATCGTAATTCGTCAATCGTAATTCGTCAATATTACTTTACCTTTGCCCGATATTAATTCGAGTAAAAGAATTACTCAAAATTAATTTTAAATAAAAAGTATATGCAGGTAGTAACCACCCAACCATACGCTCTGGTATTCTCGCTCTTAGAGGATAAAGATTTGGGTTGGACTATTGAACCACATGTGGTGCAGGTTAATACCAAGGGGCAACTTACCCTCACCCATCAAAAAGTGTATGCCAATACTTTATCTAATTTCCCCAAAGTTGATATTCCTGAAATACGACATATAGTTTCACTTTTACATGAGGTGAGCCACGATGCAATTTTTCATCAATTTGCTGATGCTAAAAGTAAAAAGAAAATTAAACCTCACGACTTTTTTGAAAAACTGATAACACCTGAACTTTTAAAAAAACATATAAGACCTTTTGTAGAACGAAGAATTGGCCTGGTAATTCCGTTGCTTAAAGGTTTGAATTTTTATATGAAGGGTAATAATGATAACCCTGCTCATCATAAACTTGAATTCGCTGAAGGACTAGCAACCGTATTATTCCATTTCAAAAAAGGCATTGAGGGTTTGCGTTATTTTGCAACTATCAAGCATGATAATAAACGGGTCGATTTTATCAATCATTTTTCGAGGGTTATATGCAACCATCCTGCCTTTATGATGGTGGACGAAAAGGTTTATACATTTGGCGAAGAGGTGGAAGGTGTAAAACTCACTCCATTTCAAACAAAAAAATATATAGAAGTGCCACAAACCGCAGTAGACAAATATTTGCGAACTTTTGTGGTGCAGTTGCTCGAGCATTATGATGTGTATGCTGATGGTTTTGATATCGTATATGAAAAATTTGTAGCCCAACCAGTGCTCACCTTGCAGCAATGGGCCGATAAATATTTTTTATTGCTATCCTTCAAGTACGGGCAATCAGATTTCCATTATCATTCAACCAAAAAAACGCATGTAAAAATTGAGAAAGAAGGAAGTAATTATATATTCCGCAAAATAAAAAGGGCAGGGGAGTGGGAGCAATTCAAATATCAAGTGCTTATTGATGGAGGTTTGGAGAACGAAAATGGTTCACTTTTTAAGGCTGGCGATGGACAATTATTAGCCACTATTACATGGCTCAATGCCAATAGGGAATCACTTAGGAAAGCGGGTTTTGAAATTGTACAGCAGCTCAATCGTAAATATTTCTTGGGCGAGCAAAGTTATAGTATCGATTTAGCCGAAGGCACAGATTGGTTCGACTTATTGGTGAAGGCTAAGTTTGGCGAATACGAGATGCCCTTTCATATATTGCGTGATCATATACTTAAAGGCCACCACGAATTTGAATTACCTAACGGCGATGTAGCAGTAATACCCGAAGAATGGTTCCAAAAATTTGGAAATATTATAGAACTTGCTGAGCATGGTGATGGACAGTTGCGGTTGAAAAAATACCATTTTGGATTGCTCGAAACATTATGGTCGAACGAAGATAGCAGACGAACACATTGGGCTGATAAATTAAAAGATATGGTAGCTACTGATTCTGAAAAAACAGAATCGTTACCTATAGATTTTAATTGCACCTTGCGTGAATACCAGGAACACGGTTTCCAATGGTTCTATTATCTGCAAAACAATGCTTTTGGAGGGATTTTGGCCGATGATATGGGCTTGGGCAAAACCATACAAACACTATGTTTATTGCAGAAAGAAAAAGAAATCCATAGTAATAAAACAGAGTTAGTTTTTTCTGAAACTATACAAGTGCCGTTGAAGCAAGGTTCCTTGTTCGAGGAAAAATTGGACGAGGATATTATTATAGAAACCATTCAATCAGCAAAAAATAATTCACGTAAAACCTCCTTAATAGTAGCCCCCACTTCACTTATATATAATTGGTTGAGCGAAGCTGAAAAATTTACACCGGGTTTAAATATTTTGGTGCACAGTGGGCAAGGCAGAAGTCGTGATATATTAAAAAAATTCCCCCTATACGATGTAATAATTACCACCTACGGAACGATGCGTGCCGATGATGATTTATTTAAAGAGTTCAAATTCCATTATATTATATTAGACGAAAGTCAGGCTATTAAAAATCCTTCATCAGTTACAGCCAAGTCTATATTCAAATTACGGTCGCAGCACAAACTCACCTTAACGGGAACACCTGTGGAGAATAGTATTACAGACTTATGGAGCCAAATGAATTTTGTGAACCCAGGCTTGCTGGGCAGCTTCCATTATTTTAATGAGCACTATGTGCAACCCATAGAAAAAGGGAAAGACGAGAGCAAATCGCAAAAACTACAATTATTGGTAAAGCCTTTTATACTTCGACGTACCAAAAATATGGTGGCCACAGATCTACCTTCAAAAACTGAGCAAATCAGATTTTGCGATATGCACGAAGGGCAGAAAAAATTATACGAAAGCACAAAATCAGCTTACAGAAATGAGTTATTAAAAAGCTTGGACGAACGAAGTTTTACCAAAAATAAGTTTTCTTTTTTTCAAGGTCTAACTAAATTGAGGCTGCTTGCCAATCACCCTTATATGGCTGATAAAGAAAATTTGGAAACATCAGGTAAGTTTGAAGAAGTTATATATTTGGCACAAAAAGCATTGACCCAAGGGCATAAAATTTTAATGTTCAGCCAATTTGTAAAGCAATTGGACATATATAAAAAACATTTTGACGAAAGTGGAGATAAGTATCTTTATTTGGACGGTTCAACTCCTGCACTCGATCGCAAAAAATTGGTAAAAGAATTTCAGCAAAACGATGAGATTAAATTATTTTTAATATCATTAAAGGCTGGAGGATTTGGATTGAACCTTACCGAAGCCGACTATGTATTTTTGCTCGACCCATGGTGGAACCCAGCAGTGGAGCGGCAGGCCGAAGATAGAAGCCACAGGATAGGGCAAACAAAAAATGTATTTATATATAAATTTATAAGTCGCGACACCATAGAAGAAAAGATTTTGGGGCTGCAAGAACGCAAAAATATTTTGGCACAAAGTATTATTCAAGTGGACGAAGGCGGTTTTAAACAAATAAAGGCTGAGGATATGTTGGAACTTTTTAGTTGACCATGTTTGTATAAAAACCTACATTTGCATTTCAAAATAACATAAACATAATAAACATAATGAAAAAATTAGTACTTATTTTATCAATGGTCACCGCGTTTACATTTGTAAATGGTCAAGGCCGCACAGTAGATTTAGCAGTAACAAACTTTACCAAGCCAGAAAGAATTCCTAATGGAGGTCCAATTGATTATAGTTTTTCAGTTAAGAATGGCGGTACCGATGTTATGAAAGTGGGTGACACTGTACTTTTTAGATTTATTCTTAACAATCAGAATGCAATAGGCTTTTTCTATAATGCCATTGCTAAAGATATACCTGTGGGCGATAGTTTAACTATTAGTGGGAAAATTAACATCAATATTGCTATAACAGGCGGTTTCAAAGGTTCTTTTTGTGTTGATGCTTTTGCTTGGAATCCCAGTGCAGATTCTATAAAGTTAGAAACAGTAGCCACAATGAGCGATAACAGATTTTGCAATAGTATACAATTTGGCGATTGGGACGCTGGTGTAAGCAGTATAGCTAGCATTTCTGCTTTAAATGTGTTCCCCAATCCTGCAAAAGACCAGTTCTATATTTCATATACCACTGAGAAATCATCTGACGTGGCTATTCGTTTAATGGATATTGCTGGTCGTGAAGTAGCAGTACCTGTTAAGGAAAGACAACAGGCAGGCACTCATATCGAGCAAATTAATACCTCCAATTTAGCTGCCGGTGTATATTTTTACCAAATATATATGGATGGCCAAACACAAACTGGTAAAATTACCATCGAATAATTTATTATATAATATTTTTAAAAACCCGTCTCGTCATTGTACGAGACGGGTTTTTTTATGCAGTGTAAATTATGTTTGGATAACTTTTTACAATAATTTTGAGCATCCATTTGCCCAGTCACAAAACAAATTGTAATTTGCAGGCGTTTTAAAGAAAGGAAAACTTTTGGAAAGTTCATAACTTTCCAAAAGTTAAAATTATATAGAAAATGGATTCACTAAAAAATAAATTTGCAGAGAAAGCTCTGCCCGAAGTAGTAAAAATCAAAGAATTTGCCAAAGCCCACGGCAATAAAGTAATAGGTACCTACACCATCGATGATATATATGGTGGTATGAAAGGAATTACAGGACTTGTTACTGAAACGTCGTTGCTCGACTCAAATGAGGGCATTCGTTTTCGCGGATATTCAATTCCAGAGTTGCGTGAAAAATTGCAGCATTTTGTGGAAGGTGGAAGCGAACCAATTCCCGAAGCTATATTTTATTTGATGTTGATGGGTGAGATTCCATCGAATGAAGATGTACAAAACCTTACCAATAACTGGGCACGCCGTGCTATAGTGCCCCGCCATGTATTTAATGTGCTGGATGCACTGCCCCGCACCACGCATCCCATGACGCAGTTTACCATTGCTATTATGGCCATGCAAACAGAAAGTGTGTTCGCTGCTTCATATCGGAAAGGCATCAACAAAAAAGATTATTGGGATCCTACCTACGAAGATGTGATGAACCTTATAGCCCGTCTGCCCCGTGTTGCAGCTTATATATATAGACGTACTTATAAAAATGATGAACATATAGAACCCGATCCAAAACTCGACTGGGCCGGTAATTTTGGCCACATGCTAGGTTACGATGAACCTGATTTTGCCGAGTTGATGCGTTTATATATGACCATACACAGCGACCACGAAGGCGGAAATGTATCGGCACACTCTACACATTTGGTAGGTTCAGCTTTAAGCGATCCTTATCTTGCTTTTGCTGCAGGTATGAATGGGCTTGCTGGCCCATTGCATGGATTGGCCAATCAAGAAGTGATTCGTTGGTTGCAAGGGATGTGCGAATCATTAAATACAAAACGCCCTAGCAAAGAACAAATTGCACAATATGTAAAAGATACTTTAGCTCAAGGGCAAGTAGTACCTGGTTACGGCCACGCAGTATTGCGTAAAACCGATCCTAGATTCATTTCTCAAATGGGTTTTGCCAAAAAACACATGCCCGATGATGATATGGTAAACACCGTATGGAATGTATATGAAGTAGTACCCCCGATTTTAGAATCATTAGGTAAAGTAAAAAACCCTTGGCCCAATGTTGATGCACATAGTGGAGCATTATTACAACATTATGGTTTGGTAGAAGAAGATTTCTATACTGTTATGTTTGGAGTAAGTAGGTCACTAGGTGTAATGGCTTCATTATGTTGGGACCGTGCACTAAGCTTGCCACTTGAAAGACCCAAATCTATTACTACCGAGGCTTTAATGAAAATGGTTTAATAGTGAAAAGTTATTCGCCGCGGCGAACTAAAGGTTAAAAGTTAGAAGTGATTCGCCACGGCGAACTAAAGGTTAAAAGTCCTGACGCAAACAAAACTGCCAACTGTCAACTGCAAGACCTGAGCGTATTCGATGGGTCAACTACCAACTTCAAACAGTCAACTACAAACTAAAAAAAATATGAAATATATATATATACTCGCATTGGCAACTACAATACTGTTTGCCTGCAAAAATAGCCGCACTGCTGAATCAGCAAGAGAGGGAGGTGAAAGACAAAATTTCAAAACCCAAAATGAAGTGGATGAAGAAATTATTAAAAAGCATGTGGCTGAAAAAAAACTGAACGGAAAATTTATCAGTGGAGGTATTTATGCCATTATAGCTGATAGTGGAAAAGGGGAAAGAAATCCAACCGCAAAGGATAATGTAACCGTAAAGTATAAAGGTTATTTCTTAAATGGAAATATATTTGACCAATCAAAAGAGGGAGATTTTACATTTATGTTCAATAGTGTCATACAGGGTTGGGGCTTGTCAGTTGCTCAATTAAAAAAAGGAGGGTCAGGTACATTTATTATACCTTCCTCATTGGCCTATGGTCCTAATCCCAATGGTCAAATTCCTGCAAATGCAGTATTGGCATTTGATATAACGCTAGTGGATATTAAGTAAACCTGTGGCCAAACAGAGCACCATATATGTGTGCCAGCAATGTGGTTTTGAAGCACACAAATGGTTGGGCAAATGCCCTTCATGCAGTAATTGGAATTCGTTTGTAGAAGAATTTAAAACCAAAACAAAATCAGGTCAGGCTTCGCCAAACAGCGATCACAAACCGATAGCATTACCTCAAATATCAACAACCAGCAACGAGCGTATTATAACTCCCGATGAAGAGTTTAACCGCGTATTGGGTGGCGGTATAGTTCCGGGTTCTTTGATATTAATAGGTGGAGAGCCCGGCATTGGAAAAAGCACATTGATGCTGCAAGTTGCCACACAATTTACCACAGGAAATGTATTATATATATCGGGTGAGGAAAGTGGTTCGCAAATTAGAATGCGTGCCGAACGTTTGAATAAATTACCCGACAATTGTTATATATTAACCGAGACTGTCACCAATCAAGTTATTAAACAAATTAAGGAATTACAACCATCGCTAGTTATAGTAGACTCTATACAAACCATGCGGAATGAATATGTGGAAAGTGCCCCCGGAAGTGTATCACAAATAAGAGAAAGTGCGGCCGATTTTATGCGGTTGGCCAAGGATGAGGATATTCCTATAATATTAATCGGACATATTACAAAAGATGGTTCGCTTGCAGGTCCAAAAGTATTGGAGCACATGGTGGATACAGTATTACAATTTGAAGGTGATAAACATAATTTATATAGAATACTTCGCACGATTAAAAATCGTTTTGGTAGTACAAGCGAAATAGGTATATATGAAATGCAAGGCACAGGTTTGCGACAAGTAAGCAATCCTTCTGAGATATTAGTATCGCAGCACGATGGGCCTGTAGCTGGCATTGCTATTGGTGTTACACTGGAAGGAATGCGTCCATTATTAGTAGAAACACAAGCATTGGTGAGCCCTGCAGTATATGGTACCCCACAAAGAACTACCACAGGTTATGATGCCAAAAGATTGAATATGCTTTTAGCAATTTTGGAGAAAAAAGCAGGACAAAGATTGGGTACACAAGATGTGTTTGTAAACATCACAGGTGGATTAAAAATTGACGACACAGGAATTGATTTGGCAGTGGTTTCTGCTATGATAAGTTCATTCACTGATATACCTTTGCCCAATATGGCCACCTTTGCAGGAGAGTTAGGTTTGAGCGGCGAGATACGCCCTGTGAACCGCATAGAGCAACGCATTGCAGAAGCAGAAAAATTGGGATACAAAGAAATATTTATTGCCAAAGGGAATTATCAAAAGTCTCTTAAATCAAAAATTAGTATTAATCCTGTGGGTAAAATTGAGGAACTGATGGGTTTGCTTTTTGGGTAAGTAAAAGTGCTAGATATTATAGACTTTCATCTATTACGTTCTTCATTTTAATACTAGTTCTATCATAATGCCCACTTTCATTTACTGAAATCATTACTTTAGAATTATGGATAGCTTTTTTCATTTCTTTTTCTTTTTTGCAGCCTTTGCTTTGCCATTGAAATCCAAACACAGGTTTATCCAATATTCAAAATCTTTGTTGTTTCTCATTCTTCTTCGCTCACGTATACATAATACCATTTCTTAAACTATAATAGTTCTCCGCCTGTGGCGGATTAGTTTTTAGAATGGTAATGCCGAACTACATCCCGAAAGCATTCGGGATTAGTCCCCCTTTTTTTGGACTATTATATATTGAGTTTCGGTATAACCTTTCATGGGTTTGCCAGTGAATATCATTTCCCTGCAACCCGCTTTGCCTAAAGCTTCTGCGTAAATATCATGATCTATACGGCACATCATTTCAGCTTGCACTACGCCCACACACATTTTTTCATTGAACATAATACATATACCGCCAAACATGTGTTTTTCCTCTACATTACTTAGTTCAAAAAGCTGTTCCCTAATTCGCTGTGCTAATATATCATTATATGCCATAAAGTCTATTTCTTAAATTCCTCGTCAATTAATAGGGCTTCAAATATATATACTTTTAGTAAATAAAAATCAATATTTTTGATATCAGTAAAATCTTTATAATATATTTGTTTTCTATCGCCTTTTTCTAGATAGTTTAAGTCGTCATTCATTAAAAATCCTTTACTAAAACCCATTCTTACGCCTTCATACGATTTCGTTGTGCCCCACAAAACGGAAGCTGGCCAGATAAAAAATATACTTTTATTAATGCTGTAAAATGGAACATGATAGGATAATTTTTCTGTTATATGTGGACTACATTCAAAAATAAGATTGCGTAATGCTTTTTTACTATGATAAGTTCATCATCAGGAAGAAATTCAAGAAACTCCTCTACATTTCGGAAGGATACATTTTGCATTTTGTTCTTATAGTTTGTTGACTTCATTCAATTAACGAACATAGTCTAAAAATTTGGACCTGAAAAATATTTTTCTTCAAACCAGCAAACCATTTTTGAAAAAACTTCGTATTTACGTTAGGCAAGCACCGGCAACCGTACCTATTAAATCTATGAACCAACTCAATATTTATTCAAATGCTGAAAGCACAGTTCTAACTCTGGAAGATATTGCCGTTAATTCTCATATAGTTATATATGATATAACTGGAAAAGCACTACAGCATTATTCTTCTACTGGCGGTAAACAGTGTGTTGATATTTCATCTTTGCCCGAAGGACTGTATTTTATCAATATATTAAAAGATGGGGAAGTTTTGGGTGGGGCTAAGTTTTTGGTATCAGCGGGATAGTATATGGTATCAATTATCAGGTCGCTATCTCGCCGCGGCGTCTAGTACTTGTTACTAAAACAGGCTTGTTTCAGTTGCTCTATATGTTCTACTATATAGTTTTTCTATCCGTTCCTATTTTGTTCCAGCAAAATTGTATTTCTGCCTACTGTATATGCATATAATGTCGAAGGAAAAAAATGGAGTTTAATTTTATTCTTTTCTACAGATATATATGCTATATGATGAGGCGATACTTGGTTTTTTAATAAAGCATCAATGGTATGATATAGCATCACTGTTTTTCCTACTCGTCTTGGACCCATTAATATCACTGCTCTTTTTAGAGAAATGTCTTCCACCAAAGGATAGAATAAATCGAAATATAAATGCTTTTGTATTTGCAAATAGTCCTCGTCAACGGAACCTGTTGCCCACCAAGGGTTTTCTTGCCGCAGCCGTTATATAATATGTTCATTTGTTAAAGGAAGTAGTCCCATTTTGGCTTAAGTAAACGGCAAATGTAAAACTATGCAGATTGAAGTCGTCTTATTTTTACGAAAAGTGACAAACTAAGAAAAAAATGACCTTTTTATAACCTTAGTTTTACAAATTTTTGGAATTTTTTTTGGAAGTACGAGAACCATATCACAGTTTACACAAACGCATTCTCACCCGTAATCTCCATACCCAAAATCAATAAATGTATATCGTGGGTTCCTTCGTAGGTTATTACAGATTCCAAATTCATCATGTGTCGCATAATGGGGTACTCGCCTGTAATGCCCATGCCGCCGTGTATTTGACGGGCTTCGCGGGCAATATGTAAAGCCATATCAACATTGTTTCTTTTTGCCAAAGATATTTGTGCAGGTGTTGCTTTGCCCTCATTCATCAAGTGGCCAAGTCTCCAACATAATAACTGAGCTTTGGTAATTTCCGTGAGCATTTCTGCTAACTTTTTTTGTTGTAATTGAAAACCACCAATAGGTCTTCCAAACTGTTGACGTTCCATCGAATATCTTTTCGCAGAATCGAAACAATCCATCGCCGCTCCTACAGCACCCCAACTAATTCCATAGCGGGCAGAGTTGAGACAAGTCAATGGGCCTTTTAATCCAGTTACATTAGGCAATATATTTTCTTTGGGAACACGCACATTATCAAACACCAACTCACCTGTAGCACTTGCACGCAAGCTCCATTTGCCGTGGGTTTCGGGAGTTGTGAAACCTTCCATGCCACGCTCAACTATGATACCTTGTATTATATCTTGTTCATTTTTGGCCCATACTACAGCTACATCCGCAAATGGTGAATTTGAAATCCACATCTTCGCTCCGTTCAGTATTACATGATCGCCATCTTCTTTAAAATTTGTAACCATACCACTCGGATTACTTCCATGATCGGGCTCAGTAAGTCCGAAGCAACCAAGCCATTCTCCTTTGGCAAGCTTGGGTAAATATTTGTGTTTTTGTTCTTCACTTCCAAATTTATATATAGGATACATCACCAAACTTCCTTGTACCGATGCAGTGCTACGCATACCGCTGTCGCCACGCTCAAGCTCTTGCATCATCAGTCCGTAAGCTATATAATCGAGTCCGCCGCAACCATATTCTGTAGGTAATTGCGGTCCGAATAAACCAACATCGCCCATACTTTTTACAATATGTTGTGGGAAATAATTTTTCTGACAACAGTCTTCTATAATAGGCGATACTTCTTGTTTCACCCATTGGCGAATGGTATCACGAATCAACTTATGTTCATCACTGAACAAGTCATCTAATTGATAAAAATCGGGTGCCTGATAAGCGTCTTGTTTGTTGCTGCGGGTTATATTTTCCATGTATAATTATTATATGTATTCGTCATTCTGAGTCTCGCTTCGAGCGAAGAATCTCATAATAGCATCTCCGAATTCAAGAGATTCTTCGCATTGAATCAATGCTCAGAATGACGGTTAGAAGAGCCACAAAATTAAGCACTAAAACCTAAGTGGCAGAAGGAAAATTTTCAGCAGTGCGTGGGCCCAGTTCTATAGCTTCCAAATTACTCATTTTACCTGCATTAATTTCAAATCGTAAAACCGTACGAACATGATGAAAACCATGCATACCCGCTGCTCCTGGATTCATATGCAAATGCTTGTATTTTTTATCTTGAAATACTTTTAAGATATGCGAATGCCCGCAAATAAAAATCTGAGGCTTGTCTGCTTGTAACCAGTTTTGCAACGTCGCAGTATATATACCTCGTGGATTTCCAATATGTATCATAGAAACTTTCATTCGCTCTGCTTCAAAACATATATATTCAGGAAACTCATCACGAATATTTTTACCATCAATATTTCCATATACACCTTTTATAATAGGACAAATATTTTTGAGAAAAGGAACGGTACTATCATAGTTTCCCCAATCGCCGGCATGCCATATTTCATCACAACCTGCAAATATTCTTTCCAGTTTGGGATCTAGGTAGCTATGGGTGTCTGAGATAAGACCGACTTTCATTTTAATGGTTAATGGTTCCCGACGCGGCGGGGTTAATTATGAATGATTGTTTGTATAAAGTGCCTGTGGTTTATATAAAAATATTTCACTCCACAAATTTTAATGCAAATTTACAAATCCAATAACCATTGTATCGTATCCACCCCATCAGCATAGTCCCAAGCTGTGGGGTACTGAGCTTCGCCAGGTTTGAATGAACTAAGATTAGGCAATGGTTTAGTAGATATAATACATTGTATTTCGTTTTGTTTTTCCAATAATTCAGCCTCCAGTGTTTGCAAATCATTATAATACTCGTAATGGCAAGTAGCTATAGGGCTGGAAATTTGTGTGTTTTGAAACAGTATCAAGAAATTATTATCATATATATGCGATAGGTTCATCAAATGTATCGCTCTTTGATAGGTATAATTGTTTGCATATTTATTATGGTTTACAATATCATTATATTGTTCCAAGGGTTCGTAAAAGTATTTGATATCATAACCTTCGGGCAAGTAAAGTTTAGAAACATTGCGGCAGCCCATCCCGAAATAATCAAAAATATCATGGCCAAGTTTGGCAATTTCTTCCACAGTTTCATCGCCATATATAATAGCCACACCATTTCTGTTTCTGCGGATAATATGCGGTACATTTTTGAAATAACTTGCAAAATGTTGAGCGGTATTATTACTTCCTGTAGCTATTACAGCCTCATAGTTTTCCAGCTTTTCTATAAAGGAAACATTATTATATAATTCTGGTGAAATATTTTTGAGAAGTTCTATAATAAAAGGTATCAATACTTCATCGTTCGAACTCAATTTCACCAACGCTTTATGACCTGTGGCAAGCACACAAATTAAATCATGCAAACCTACCATGGGAATATTGCCAGCCATGATAATACCGATGTTTAAGTTTTTTTTACTATCGGCATCAACAAAATCATATTTCGCCATCCAAGTTTCCATATCGTTTTTAAACATGTCGATATAGGATTGCCATGCTTGCTGCATATTGTCATGGGTGAACCATTGATTTTTGATATTGGCTTGGTGGAAAATCTGTTTCAAAATTTGTGGGTCAACTGCTGCCATAACCTTACCCAGTTCTACAAATGTCGAAGTGCCTAATTTAGAATCCATATAAATTTTTAAGAAATGCAAAATACGGTGATGGGAAAGTGAAAAAATTAAGTAGTTTTGCAAAAAATATTTTAACCCATGGCTATTAAAATTACTGACGAATGTATCAACTGCGGAGCTTGTGAGCCTGAGTGTCCCAACAATGCTATTTATGAATCTGGTGCTCAATGGGCCTTTACCGATGGCACCTCTGTAAGTGGAAGTATAAAAAAAGATGGTGAGGATGTGGAAGTAGGCCATAGGTTTGAACCCGTTTCTGATGATACTTATTATATCACTCCATACAAATGTACGGAGTGTGTAGGATTTCATGAAGAGCCACAATGTGCTGCCGTTTGTCCCGTCGATTGCTGTATCCCCGACCCTGAGCATGTAGATTCGAACGAAGAACTACAGGCCCGCAAAGAAAGTTTGCATTTATAATACTTATTGCGAAGATTATAGAACTTCAAAAGTGTTGATTGTCAGCATATTGTTGTTCGTTGCCAGCAAATATATGGGTTTGCAAAAATTTAATGTAATGACATTTGGATATTTGTCCTTTTTTTTGCATGTTAGATTAGTATATGTGGCTTAAGTTTTTTATTACCCGCTATTTTTGGATAAACCTATTACTGGCTTTGATAGCATTGATAGTGATTGGATTTATTGCCAATATAACATTGGGTATAGTAACACGACATGGCGAGGAGATGAAAGTTCCCGACCTCAAAGGTGTGACCTTGAATAAAGCCATCGAAATTATTGAGCAAAATGGATTGAAATACCAAATACGTGATTCGGTTTTTATGGACAATATGCCACGTATGAGCATCGTTGAGCAAAGTCCCTTGGCCGATGAGAAAGTGAAAAAGGGCAGAATTATATATCTTACCGTGAACGCTCTCGATGTGCCGCAAGTGATGTTGAAGTTTGAACAATTGCATGGCAGCAGCCGCGAAGTAAAAATGTATTTGGAAGGTATGGGCATGAAACTGGGCCAACGAATAGAAAGAAAAGGAACTTACGATGATGTGGTGATTGAAGCAATATATCTTGGACGGAAAATTGCAGAAGATATAGAAGTGCCCAAAGGCAGCAAAATAGATTTGGTTGTGGAGGTAACCAAGCTTAGCAAGCCAGATGAGGATTTGGGTTTGAATGATGAAGTTGAAATCCCAGACCTTATAGATTTAACTTTAGGCGAAGCAAGAGATAAACTGAATGAATTGGGTTTGAAAATGGGGGATCCAATAAAGAAAAATGTTAAAATGGATACGTTGGATGCAACTATTTGGAAGCAAAAACCATCTTTTAAGAAAAATAAACTAATTGAAGTGGGAAGCGAAATTGATGTATATATAAAATGAGTTTAAAAAAGTCAGGTATTATTATATTAAATTGTTTGATTGCTGGGTTGGTAAATGCACAACAACGAACCTATAGACCATTGGAGCGAAATGCAGTATTGCAACAGCATGTTTTCGACCACCCTGACAACCCATGGCCTAAGCCTATCAAAGAACGTGGAGTAGCGACAGATACGCTCAATCTTCCCTTTTTTGATGATTTTACAACAACAGCAATATACCCAAACCCAAAACGATGGACTACTAATTATGTATTCATAAACAATACTGCGGCTATCAATCCTCCAACCTATGGAGTTGCAACATTCGATAACCTTAATAACCATGGGCAGCCTTATATCGGTATTAATCCAAGCTATGGCAGTTCCGATACTTTGGAATCGCAAGGCATTGATCTAAGTAAATATCAACCCCCAAAGACTGATTCATTATATCTTTCGTTTTATTTGCAACCACAAGGTCTGGACATTGACCCCTTATTCAACACAAGAGATCCGCAAGATAGTATGGTGCTTGAATTTTTTGACAAGAATGGCGTATGGGAAAGGGTATGGGAAATTAGCGGTAAGGGACTTCCTGTTAAATTTAAACATTATTTTATACATATTGATGACCCTTTATTTTTGCATGTGGGTTTTAGGTTTAGGTTTATCAATTATTCTTTGCAAACGGGGAATTCTAACCATTGGCATTTGGATTATGTTTTGTTAGATTATCACCAATACGTTAATGATTCTTTTCAGGTAGATGTAGCATTTGCAACTACTCCCAATAATTTATTGAATGACTATTACTCGATGCCCTGGAGCCAAATGTATAACAATTATACAAATGAAGTGGTCGATAGTTCTAGATGCACTATTAAAAGCTTTGACAAAGTTTCATTATTTTTTAACCGCACTGAAAATTATAGAGATAGAAGCTATAATTCCTTATATTCAAAACAAGATTTGGAGCCAGGTTTCCCTAAAAGTCTTAAAAAAGTAATATCAAACCCGCTCAAAAACTTTAATTCTTTTTATCCCAAGAATACCGACACAGTTATTATAAATAGATTGTGGACCCATAATCTAACGGGCGATAAACATACAGAAAACGATTCGGTGAATATGCAAACGGTATTTGCCAATTATTTAGCCTACGATGATGGTACTGCTGAATGTGGTTATGGCATTGAGAATGGCGGCGGCAAGGTAGCTCTCGAATTTCGCTTGAACGACCCTGACACCTTATGGGCAGTGAGCTTTTTCTATAATCAAAGTTCTACTGCGGTGAATGGCAAACCTTTTAAAATACATATATGGAAAAGTGTAACGCAAGGCTCTGCTTCAGATTCATTATATAAAACCATTGAGGTTCCCAATGGGCCTGCATATATTGTTGGCTTTAATCAGTTTACCAATTATGTTTTGGACACCCCAATTTCTTTGCCCGCAGGTAAATTTTATATTGGTTGGTCGCAAACACTAGATTTTGTGTTGAATGTAGGTTTCGATAGGAATTATAAAACAGAGCAGGGCAACCAACATCTATATTATAATGTATTGAACAAATGGCATAAAAGCAATAAAACAGATTTGGGCGGAACCCCAATGATACGGGTATACTTGGGCAGCAAAGTTGATTTTCCTGCGAATCCCTACACAAGTATCAAACAAAATACGAAGTTTGAAAACATGGTAGATTTTAATATATATCCCAACCCCGCCGCAGAATATATACAAGTGGGCAATACGCATAATTTCCCCAATTTATATTATACCATTTTAGATGGCCAAGGTAAAACTATTAGTTACCAAAAACTTGAGGGTAACACCATCAATGTCTCTAACTACGCTGCTGGAATATATTATATACTCTTTAATGACAACAGAGGGAATGTGTGCATGAAAAAGTTGCTGAAGAATTGATATTGTAGGTTTAATAATTTCATCCCTTCAGGATTTTAAAATATAACATGAAGGTTGATGGAATTATAGAGCAACGCTTACTTCTTTAGAATTACCTTCACAACCTCCTCAACTCCCCATAAACCCTGCTCAAAGGCAAGCCCATTACATTATAATAACATCCGACAATTTTCTCAACACCTATATATCCTATCCATTCTTGTATTCCATAAGCACCGGCCTTGTCAAAAGGTTTGAAGGTGTTTATATAATGGTCAATTTCTACCTCGCTTAAGGGTTTAAAATATACTTCTGTTTTTTCTGCAAAAGTTATAGTTTGCTTTTCAGTTTTTAGCGTTACACCTGTATATACTTCATGCATTTCTCCGCTGAGGATTTGCAGCATTTGCCTAGCCTCTTCTATGTTTTCGGGCTTGTTCATCACTTCATTGTTTATCCAAACTATAGTATCGCAAGTCAGCAATACATCGCCAGCATTTATAGTTTTATGATAGTGGTCAGATTTTTTTTTGGATAGGTAACTGGCGATTTCTCCAGCTTTCAAATTGTCGGGAAATGATTCATCGGCATCAATAGGGTCTATAATAACTGGGTAAGCAAGTTTGGAAACCAATTCCTGCCTGCGTGGTGATTTGGATGCTAAAATAATTTGCATAGTTTATAGGATTAAAAACAACAAACTCAAAATCCCGCTCAGCATAATCAGTTTGTTCAATTTGCTGAGATATCCAAATTCACTCACTTTACGGGCCAAAATTAATTTGAATATCATATAGAACATGGGAGCTATAATAAAGAGGAGAGCATATATAAATGCTATATAATCCACATTGTCATATTGGTATTCATGCCGCTCGAAGAGTTGGTAAAAATATATAATACTTGCGGTTAGTATAACAGCGTTAAGGGTATATAGTAAATTTTTCGTTTTGTTGATTCCATAAACTACTGGAAAGGTCTTGCATTGCTGCATCCTATCACCTTTAATGTCTTCTGTGTCTTTAATAATTTCTCGGTTCAAGGTAGTGATAAATGCAAATACAGAATATGCAATTACATGGTTAAAATTGATAGTAGAATTCCAAAGATATAATATAAAAATGGTCATGCTGCAAAATACAGAAACAAATATATTTCCTATTAGCACTTGCTTTTTAAAAGTTGAGGAATATTTGATGAGTAATAAACCGATAACCAATACCAAAACTGCTAGCTTATAAGATACTACGGCCATGCTTAACACAGCAAGTACACTTATAGATATATGAATCAATATAGCATGTTTGCGTTTGATGCTCGTTCCAATAATTACCCTATCAGGTTTATTTATTTCATCAATATTTACATCCAAATAGTCATTAATAATATAGCCTGCAGCCGCCGTGAGCAAGGTAGAAAGTACGATAAGCCAAAAATGAGAATGATATAATAATTCAATACCCAATGGATATAGGCATATACCAGCCAATACTTGTGTGAACACAATGATTAGAATATTTGGCAACCGAATAAGTCTTATAAAAGACATCATTTCTGTACAGTATGGTATATTAAAAACTTGGTATCGAAATAGGGTTCATCAAAATAGTTTGCAAGTGGTATCTGTCTCACTTTTATTTTATAAGGTAATCCCTTTAATCCGTTAATTTCAGCAGCCAAATCCCCACCTTTCAATGATATAATACCATTAGGTTCATCGTTGAACCAGCTTTTATTGATGAATTTGTATGTATGTTTATGTAGTTCAGTAAGCGACTCCACAGCACGGTTCACCACAAAGTCAAAAGTTTCTTTAAGTTGTTCGGCTCTTATATATTCAGCTCTTATGTTCGTTAAGCCCAATTCTTTGGCAATATTGGCAACTACGGTAATTTTTTTACCAACGGAATCGGATGCTACGATTTCTACCTCAGGAAACATAATTGCCAAAGGAATAGCAGGAAACCCACCACCCGTGCCTATGTCCAAAATTTTTGTTTGCGGTTTGAAAGCTATAAACTTAGCAATTGCCAATGAATGTAATACATGTTTTTCATATAAAAATTCTATATCTTTTCTGCTGATTACATTTATTTTTTCGTTCCAGTTTGTATATAAATTTTGCAACATGCCAAACTGCTTTTGTTGCTCTGCTGTGAGGTTTGGAAAATATTTATGGATTAACTCCATGTTTTGGGTTTGGAAAATAAACTGCCGAATCCAAAAACAAATAAATAAAAACTATACATGATATCGAGTACAGGCAATAAGAAAATCAACTGCGTATCATTTAGTTTTTTCATATTGGGATAATAGATGCAAAGCTGCACCAATAACCTAAATCCGTAGGCTCCAACAATCATATATAATAGTTGTTCAGGATGTATATATATTCCATCACTATATATAAATATAAATGGAAGCAACGCCAGCAATGACAAATTGAATAATATATGTGAAACGGAAAAAGCACCCAACCAAAATTGATGCCGACCTTTATAATACTTCCCGGTACTCATGTGGCGACTTTTTTGTTTACGCCAACTTGCCCAATTTTCTTTGGGTTCGCTCACCATAAAACTATCCTTGCGTATCTCGATGGCTACGTTTTGTTGGTTTGCAGTTTCGTTCACAAACAAATCATCATCGCCCGATAAAAGATGGTTATGTGAAGCAAATCCTTTGATATTAAAAAACAAACTTTTGCGATAGGCCAAATTGCGGCCTACACCCATATAGGCATCTTTGAGCAAGGCAAACGACAAATAACTCATGGCCGTCATAAAGGTTTCGAAACGGATAAACATATTGAGCAGCCCACTCTGTTTCTTATAGGGAGAGTAGCCTAAAATTATATGTTTGTTAGGTGTGAATCGGGTTTGCATATTGCGTAACCACATATTACTAGCGGGTTTGCAATCGGCATCGGTAAAAACGAGAAGCTCATGTTCCGATGCTTTAATGCCTAAAGTAAGAGCGAATTTTTTTCCTTTGGGATATTTTTCTTGCTCCAGCAAAGTCACCACCTTTAAATGCGAATACCGTATTTGCAGTCGTTCCAGCAATGTAGCGGTTTGGTCCCACGAGCAGTCATTAATTACAACCACTTCAAACTTGGGATGGTTTTGTTCGAGGATTAATTCCAAGTGTTTCTCCAGGTTATCATATTCGTTGCGGGCTGCAATAATTACCGAAACAGGTTGAATCGTGGCAGGTTCACCAGTTGGATTTTTGTATACAGCCAATCTGATAAACATAAAGCAATGGTATATTACCTGCACCAACAGACAGTTAGCAAGGAGTGCCAACAAAATAATTACTATGATTTCTATAATTTGCAATAGTCTGCAAAATTAACGTTGTAAGCTATAGTGATTGCCCAATGTGAATAATTCGTGGCAAACTTACTAGCATTGTCTTAACCTTTATCAATCAGGGGTTTTAGATTTGCAGCATGTTGTCGTTTTGGGAAATTAATACTTTTGGTCAATATGACGTGGCCATAATTGGTTCAGGAATCACAGGTATGTCGCTTGCGTGTTCTTTGAAAGAAAAAGATTCAAACTTGAAAATTGTAATCATCGAACGGGGTACATTTCCCACAGGGGCCAGCACCAAAAATGCAGGATTTGCCTGTTTTGGAAGTGCGTGCGAAATCCTGTCCGATATAAAATTGATGGGCGAAGAACAAGCCATTGCTTTGGTTCAGAAACGTGTAATAGGTTTGCAAATGTTGCGTACACGATTGGGCGATGATAAACTTGGTTACTTGGGGCAGGGTGGGGGAGAGTTATTGTTCAAAAATGAGATTGTTGAACAGGTCGAATTGGATTACTTAAACAAACTATTGTATAATATTCACCACAAGGAAGTTTTTAAATTTGATGAAAAAAAAATCGATACATTTGGATTTAATAAAAATCAGTTATCAGCATATATAGATAATAGTTGCGAAGGACAAATCGATACAGGACTTGCCATGCACAATCTTTGGAGATATACACTTTCGTTAGGTATAGATATTTTGAACGGGGCAAATGTGAATGAGCTTAACGATAAGAATAATGAAGTTCATATCACAATAGATTTGCAACCCAGTAGTCGTTATATATTAAAAGCAGCAAAAGTAGCAGTATGTACCAATGCCTTTACAGGTCATTTTTTTCCTGAATTGGATATTGCCCCAGGTCGCGGGCAGATATTGGTTACAAAGCCAATTCCAAAGCTCAAATTTAAAGGAATATTCCATTTTGATGACGGCTATTTTTATTTCAGAGATTATCATAATAGAATAATATTCGGTGGTGGGCGAAATATGGATTTTGAAACTGAAACCACCACAAATATTGCTTTGAATGAAGACATACAGCAAAGACTATCATACTATCTCAAAGAACTTATTTTACACAATCAAGCTTTCGAAATTGAGCATCGCTGGGCAGGGATTATGGCCTTCGGAAAAGATAAAACTCCCATCGTAAAAAAGATAAATCAAAATATATTTGCCGCTTGCCGTTTGAATGGAATGGGCATCGCTATTGGCAGTTTGATAGGAGAGGAACTAGCTGTAATGATTAATGGATAATGGTTAAATTTAGTAGTTGGCGGTTTAAAGTTACCTACGACCAAATCGGAAACCTCGTGCACGGTGCAGCAGAAGAAATACAAGAAATTAAATGGACAGTGTATGGAAAAATAAGTGAGATAATACGCACGACTGCTAGTACAAAAGCCGATCTCCAATTTGTGTACGGCCCTGACGGAAACAGAGTGACCAAAATTGTAAAACCGCGGGACAATAACAAACCTTGGCGTTATACTTTTTATGTACGCGATGCACAAGGCAATGTAATGGCCACCTATACACGAGAGACAAACAAGCGTATTCCTTATGAATATATAACTTTTGGGGATATAAACGATAAAATCATTATTGATAAAGGAGAAAGTGAGTGGCGAGATTTTATCAAGAATACGCCTGAGGTAAACACTCTTGATTGTAGGGAAGACCTTCTCAAAAACCTTTTCGACAACAGCCAAACCGAGAATTTTCTGGAAGCCTATACACTAGGCCAATTACTTGTAACCGATCAGGTTTACCCATTAAGCAGTATCATGGGTAGTATTGGCAATGTTACACTAAGCAGTTGCTTCAGACAGTATAATGGGCAGACCCAGTTTATAACTGACATGTGTAACTATGACAAGGCTACTTTGTTAGATTTGCTGTTCAATAACAGCAGTGGGAATTTGAATTAGCTCAACAGATCTTCGGAATTTGTTTTCAGCTAAAAAAGCTACATTGGTAGCGTATCTTGATAGCTCTTGTGAGCTGATAACAAAAAATGACTCTGATTTATTTTTCCTGCTAGATGTAATCAAAATTGATTCAAATAATTTATATTTATATTACGGCGATACTTTCAATATGATTCCCGTTGAAATCACTAATAGAAAATATACACCAACAATATATTTAGATTTGTATAATAAAATAATGGGGACTTGGGAATTAAAGATAAATATCAACTATTTGACTACATCATATTTAGTTTTGGAAGTATATGAACGTCGAAAGTACTTGTGTTTTTTAAAAAAATATGTCAAAATTATCAAACCTCTATATTTATTAAACTAAAGAAACAATAAACCAAGCAAGAATCGACAAATCAACAGTACTTTCGGAGGGTTTGTTAAGGAGTCTATTGTATTGCTGATTGATTCGGAACGAACTGTACCATCCATTTTGTTTGTTAATGCGTTGCAATATTAGGGTTATTTTTTGTTTCTAAGTGAAGGTCCTTTTAAATCAAACCGAAGTACTTTTGGAACAATTCGGTCAAGGATTGCGTCAGCAATTGTTGGTTCATTTATATATTAGACCTCTTTCATAATTCGATTCTAATAAATATAAAAGTTTGAAACACGAATTTTAAAACTTAGAATGCTGCCCTTTTTTATTTACAGCAGCCCGCTGCGGCGGGGTGGCAAATAACAGCTCCCAAAAAATATAATTTGATAAATACTTTCCTTAACTATGGAAAATGCATATGAGTAGTAAGCTGTTGTTTTGACCACGGTTTTGCATTGGGCCTCTCAAGCAAAAATCACCTTGGTAAATAAAAACACTTTTGCTTCCTTTTTGTGTAAAAAGGAAG
>JAWXAU010000077.1 GCA_034439655.1 Bacteroidota bacterium
AACTACATCCCGAAAGCCCCGCTTAATCCCGATAATTATCGGGATGCGGGGGGATTAGTCCCTTTCTTTTGGACTATTATATATTGAGTGTCGGTATAAGTCCCACCAGATTTGCTCGATCCAATAGCGAGATTGTTTCGTACCCTGTCTTCCGACAGGCAGGCTCGCGAACCCGCTTCGGCAATGACGTTTTGTATATATAATCAGCCTTTTTTTCATGATAAAAATCAGGAATTGCAAACAATTAGCCATACTTGGCTTATTGTATGCTAAAAAGTCTACTACTATTCTCAGGATATATATTTGCGAAGCGAAAAACAATTATGAATTTAAATAATTTCACCATCAAAAGTCAAGAGGCAATTGCTAAAGCTCAGGAGCTTGCAACGGCCAATGGAAACCCTACCATCGAAACAGGACATATACTAAAAGGTATATTTATTGAAGACACGAATGCACTTCCTTTTATACTGAAAAAGCTCAATATGAATGTGTCGAGAATTACGCAAACAGTGGATGCAATGCTTACTAGTTACCCCAAAGTTAGTGGCGATGCAAATAATATATATTTGAGTAATACTGCACAACAAGCATTAACCAAAGCCCAAGCAGAAGCGACTTCCATGAAGGACGAATATGTATCTGTCGAGCATATATTATTAGGCATTTTGGCTGCTAAAGACCAAACATCGCAAATGCTGAAAGATGCGGGAGCCAATGAAAAAGATTTGAAAAAAGCTATCATAGAATTGCGTGGTGGAGAAACTATTAAAAATCAAAATGCAGAAGAAACTTATAATGCATTGAATAAATATGCACGTAACTTAAACGACCTTGCATCGGCTGGAAAGCTTGACCCTGTAATTGGTCGTGATGACGAGATTAGAAGAGTATTGCAAATATTATCGCGTCGCACCAAAAATAATCCTGTATTGATAGGCGAACCCGGTGTTGGAAAAACTGCTATTGCTGAAGGTCTTGCTCACAGAATCGTAAACGGTGATGTGCCCGAAAATTTGAAGAGCAAAAAAGTATTTAGTTTGGATATGGGCTCGCTGATTGCTGGTGCAAAATACAAAGGCGAATTTGAAGAAAGATTGAAAGCTGTTATTAAAGAAGTGATAAATAGTGATGGCGAAGTTGTATTATTTATTGATGAAATACATACACTAGTGGGAGCAGGGGCAGGAGGTGATAGTGCCATGGATGCAGCAAATATATTAAAACCAGCACTCGCCCGCGGAGAGTTGCGTGCCATTGGTGCAACTACTTTGGCCGAGTATCAAAAGTATATAGAAAAAGACAAAGCTTTGGAACGTCGTTTTCAAAAAGTATATGTTGATGAACCCAATACCGAAGATGCGATTGCCATACTTCGTGGACTAAAAGAACGCTATGAAGTACATCATAAAGTGCGTATCAAAGATGAAGCTATTATAGCTGCAGTGGAGTTTTCACAAAGATATATAAATGATCGTTTCTTGCCCGACAAAGCTATTGACTTGATAGATGAAGCCGCAGCAAAATTGCGAATAGAAATTGATTCTGTTCCCGAGGCATTGGACGAAATTGAACGTAGAATTATGCAATTGGAAATTGAGCGTGAAGCTATCAAACGGGAAGGCATGGAAGGCAAAGTAAATGATATAGCAAAAGAAATTGCAAACCTTAGCGACGAAAGAAATAGTATGAAAGCCAAATGGCAAAGTGAAAAAGCCGTGGTAGAAAGTATACAACAAAAGAAAGAAGAAATTGAACAACTAAAGCAGGAAGCCGACCAAGCAGAGCGTGCAGGAAATTATGGATTGGTGGCAGAGATTCGTTATGGTAGAATTAAAGATGCTGAAACTGCATTGATTAATTATCAAACGAAGTTGAGCACCGAAGATAACCCCATGGTGAAAGAAGAAGTTGATGCAGAAGATATAGCAGGTGTAGTGAGCCGTTGGACGGGAATTCCCGTTACACGCATGCTGCAAAGTGAAAAAGATAAACTATTACATTTGGAGGATGAATTACACAAACGTGTTGTAGGACAAGAGGAAGCAATCGCTGGTATAGCCGATGCGATTCGCAGAAGCAGAGCAGGATTAGGCGACCCTAAAAAACCTATTGGCTCATTTATATTTTTGGGCACGACAGGTGTTGGAAAAACAGAACTTGCAAAAGCATTGGCCGAATTTTTATTCAACCAAGATAGTGCCATGGTGCGAATTGATATGAGTGAATACCAAGAAAAACATACTGTATCCAGATTGATTGGAGCTCCTCCAGGCTATGTAGGTTACGAAGAAGGCGGGCAGTTGACCGAAGCTGTGAGACGTAGGCCTTTTAGTGTTGTATTATTAGACGAAATTGAAAAAGCACATCCCGATGTATTTAATATATTATTACAAGTTTTGGATGATGGACACTTAACAGATAATAAAGGCCGCACTGCCAATTTCAAAAATACGATTATAATAATGACCTCGAATATTGGAAGTCATATTATACAAGAGAATTATGAAAACTTTGATGAGGCAAATTCAGATGAAATTGAAGCCCGCACTAAAAATGAATTGATTACTTTGTTGCGTAAAACTATACGTCCCGAATTTCTGAATAGGATCGATGATATTATCATGTTCAAACCTTTAAATAGGAATGAAGTGCAACAAATTGTAGTATTACAATTCGGTATTATACAAAAGCAATTGAAGCAAATGGATATAGAATTGAATGCTACCATGGAAGCTTTAGAATGGCTATCAGAACTGGGCTTCGACCCAACGCTGGGAGCACGACCATTGAAAAGAGTGATACAGAAAAAAGTAATCAACGAACTGAGCAAACAAGTTTTGTCGGGTGCTATAACCAAAGACAGTAAAATATTGTTGAAGCTGGACGAGCATAAGCAGTTTGTGTTTGAGAATGAAGCGTAGTAGTCAGTAGTCAGTGGTCAGCCCGCCGCGGCGGGCAGTAGTTAGTGGTCAGTCCATTCGGCTGATTTTTTATTGAGAAGTGTTATAACAGAATGTAATAATTTTAGAGAAGGACAAGAGCGTGGCACTGAGGAGCTAAATGCGGACTTTACAGAGGAAGAACTGGTAAGAAAAAAGTAAATTATCAAACTAAAAAAATGATTAAAAAAAGCCTTGGAATTATATCAAAATTCTAATACCAATACTTAAACTAAAATAGTTCTCCGCCTGTGGCGGATTTGGTTTGTAGAATGGTAATACCGAACTACATCCCGAAAGCCCCGCTTAATCCCGATAATTATCG
>JAWXAU010000078.1 GCA_034439655.1 Bacteroidota bacterium
TAATATCTGTTTAATTTTTCCGAGAAGATAATATAAACTACAAACATACAATCGAAAAAAAGCCATCCGAAACTCGAATGGCTTTTGCTCCCTGACCTGGACTCGAACCAGGGACCTAGTGATTAACAGTCACTCGCTCTAACCAGCTGAGCTATCAAGGAGTGTTTTAAAGGGCTGCAAATATATTACTTTGTTCATATATGAACCAACACCTTTTTTAAAAAAAATTATGCGGTGGGTTCAAATGTGTTTGCAGGGTAGACAACACGGGCTAGGAACAAGCCTTGAGGCGGGGCAGATTGCCCTGATTCTCTGCGGTCTTGGCTCACTATTATTTGTTCAAATTCGTCTAAAGTTGATTTCCCTTCTCCTAATTCTACCAAAGATCCAACAATTGCTCGCACCATATTCCGTAAAAATCTGTTGGCCGTAATTTTAAAAAGCAACCTATAATCGTCTTGTATCCAAAGGGCCTCCCTTAAATCACATTCATAATGGTTTACCTGAGAATTTGCTTTGCAGAAAGCCTTGAAATCTTTGTGCTGTAATAGTTTTGAAGCAGCAGTATTCATGAGCTCAATATCCAGATTCTTAAAAAAGTACCACGAGTATTCGCTTAAAAAAGGATTCGGGTTTTGATGTATATGATATTCATAACTCCGTTCTGTGCAATCGAAGCGGGCAGAAAAATTGGGGTCTACATTGTATAAATGATGTATTGCTATATCTCTTGTAAGTAAATGATTGAGCTTATGCACCAAACGCTCAGGTAATTCACCATTTATTTCAAAATGCAAAACAAATTGTTTTGCATGTACGCCGGCATCAGTGCGGCCACAGCCAAGGCAATGCACAGGTTCTCTGCAAATGAGTGATAAAGCTTTTTGCATTTCGGCTTGCACGCTGTTGCAGTTGGGCTGCAATTGCCATCCATGGAATTGCGATCCTTTGTAGGAAATTTCAAGAGCGTAGCGGGTTCTCATATACTATAATACTAGACTTGCTGTGGCCACCAAAACGCCTGCTAAAACAGCCACCAAGCGTAACCGCTTATAAGTATGGTTCTCGCTATTTTCATATAATATGGTAGTAGAAATATGAAGGAAAGCTCCTATAACAAAAGGTAATAGATAAGTGTGTACCCATTGTTCCATTCCTGCACTATTTAATAAACCTGAAATCAGAGCTCCGGCAGGCAACATAAAAGCATAGGGAATAACAACAGCCCAAAAAGCAAATCCTCTGAAGCCAGCAGCAAGCATCACGCTACCCAAAGCAAAAGCTGCGGGAATTTCGTGTAGACAGGTGCCCGGTAAAAGTTTTTGTGAAATACCTTTCTGTATAAATCCAGCATCGCCAATAGGCATACCTTCTAAAAATGCATGCAGCGACATTCCAATAAAAACTTGCAATACGGGTCGCAAACCTTTGCCTTGGTGCTGGTGCAAGTGTCCGTGCTCCACGCCTTTGGTAAATTGCTCTAACAAAATTTGGAACATAAAACCAGCCAATACAAGCAGACCAGTGAGCATAGTTCCATCTTTGTATACCTCAGGCATAAGTGAAGTAACAGACACGGTAAACAGATACGCACCGCTAAAAGATAGGAATATTTTGACTTGTGAGTGCCTGCCCCCGTTGAGGAACCAAGCCAATACACCGCCCGTTAATGGCGACAGTAATAATAATATAAGTATAATGCCCAATGTCATTTGCCTGCAAAGGTATTATATTTGGACTAATGGAATTGCATAGGTTTGCAAGATGCGTACTGGTATTATTGATTTTTTATCAGTAGTATTCTATTTTGCGAATAGCATATTCCCTTTGCTCATCATTCTGAAAACTTATACGCTTAATCCAATTTCCCTTTTCATCATAAATATAAGTGTAGATTTTAGTGTAGTGATGTGTATTGTCCTTATAATGGTTTTCTTCAATTACATTATTTGAAGTATCATAACGGTAAAAGTACTGGCTATTATAGAAGGTTTTTTTAAATTCGTAATCGAACTCTTGATAGCTATGTTCCTTAATATTTCCTTTATAATCATACTTGTAATTATGATAAGCATAATACTGAAAACCTTCGTGCAAGTATGCCAAAATACAATTCTCTTTGGTGTCATATACAAAATAATTCACATAGGGTTCGTTGCCTGCGGCAATTCCTGATTCTTCTATTTTATTACCAGCCTCATTATATTTATATTTATGGTATCTCTATGAGATGTATCTTTGGTCCCTTCTCTAATCTGAAACCTAATATACATGCTAAGAAGATTATACTTACTATATTGAAAAATTTCAATCATTCCAATATTATAACCAAATGTCCTAATACCATCAGAAACAAGTATTACCCCATCATAGTTTTCGCATACACTCAGGTTCCTAATAGTGTCAAAACGATATATGGATTTAAAACAAGTACTGCTATCTTTTGATAAAAAATATTCTACCGTTTTAAACCCACCACTATTATAGTAAGTTAAGTTAGTGGTAGTATCACCATAATAGCGTGCAAAGCTTTGTGTAGTTAGTAACTTCACGCTTCCTTTTAAATTATCCCTGTCCCAATCCGGTGTAATATTTCTTTGTTGTGCAGCAGCTTCATTTATAATTGCTAAATAGAAAAAGAGAATGAGGTATATATACTTCATGAGACTAAAATTATATAATAAAACTTTAATTTTTAATCATCAGCTTTTTCACGATTCGGGTGTTTAAAATTATTTTAAAAGGAGAAATTAATATTAGTTTGCACACCCAAGTCCAGCCATAATATTGGGCTAGTGTTTTCCAACTCATGCCAAATTTTTGTAGCAAAAAACGATTCCAACTCAATACCGCGTTCACCATTTTCCAGCTACGTTTAATATTGAGTTGCCTATGGAGTATTTCTTTTGGCAATCCTATTTTTTGCTGAGCAGCGATTAGGCAAGCGGTCATATCTTGAAAATAAATTCGGGGCCAGAAGTTACGCCAGATAGAAGTATCGCCCGCCCCTAATATCACCAAAGGTTTTGCAATTACTAAACAAGGGCCTTGGCTCATGCATAGCAATGACATCGATAGCGGTGAATGGTATTCGCCAGCTTCTTCACTTGCAAAGGGGTGCCTGCACATTTCACGATTTACCAGCAAACATATACCTGTTAAAAAATCTACATCTTTAAGTGTACCCAATGCATCAAACCCATTTTCAAAGAAAAGATCTTTGCTCAGTTCCATGGCATTTGTTTTTAGCACTTTATTGGTATCCAGCTCTACCAGATTATAATTGACCAATACCACTGTAGGTTTTATAGGGCATTGCGAAATCGCATCATAAACTTGTTGTAGTGAGTCATCATATACAAAATCATCATCGTCGGGCACTATCCAAAGGTAATCTCCTGTTCCTTTTTCAAGCAGCGATAGTACATTATTGTTGGCACCTATATTTGTTGGATTACTATATTGTTTGATTGGGAGACTGTCTTTAAAAGATTTTATAACCTCAGGGGTCTCGTCTTGGGAGCAATTGTCTGACACAACCACTTCGAAGTTTTTATTGTCTATACCCAATTGAGTATGCAACCGCTCAAGCAGGTTTCGCAGCCTGTGTGGTCTTTTGTAGGTGGGGATGCCGAGGGAGATGGTGTGTGGCAATAATATAAATAGTTTATCTAACTAGTTTAACCCTGCCTGCAAAATCCTTTTCTTTGGTCTTAAGAATATATATATAAACACCCTCAGGTACTTCTTTTTTATTGGATGTTTTTCCATCCCAAAAATTTGTTATGTCAGTAGTCGAGAATACTTTTTCACCCCAACGATTAAATATTTCTAAAGAGAAATTTTCGATACATTTTAAATTTCCCAATATTTCAAATTTATCGTTTAGCCCATCACCATTTGGAGAAAAAGCATCTGGTAGAAAAAGAGCATTACTTATTCCTTGAAGATCAAGAGTTTTAATAATACTATCTACGCAGCTTTTTCCGCTATATATTTTATATTTTACATCATATAATCCATCAAAATTAAATTTATGTATAGCATTTTTTGTTTTATAGGTAAGCGTATCATTTCCTATATACCATTCCCATTTATTAGAATTGGTTTGATTGTCAGTAAAAATAACTTCTCCATTACATGTATTTAAGTCATAAGTAAAATCCGCACTAATAGCAGTTATAATAGTTATGGTTTTATATGCGGTATCCGATTGTTTGCAACCCGATGGGTCTAAAGAGACTAGTTTTACTATATATACGCCAGCTGTTGCAAATGTGTGGGATGTATTGGTATTGTTATCAACCCCACCATCGCCAAAATCCCAAAAATAATTAACCGCACCGATACTTTTATTGGTGAAGTTAATAGTAATTGGAGCACACCCTGTTATATTGTCAGCATTAAACACTGCCGTATTTAAGGAGTCAATATCTAGTGGAATATAAATCGATTCGGTGTCACTGCAATTAGCACCAGTAACTGTTAATAATACTTGATAGGTAGTTAAGCTATTATAGGAATGTGATGGGCTAAACAGCGTATCAGTATTCCCATCTCCAAAATTCCAGGTGTAGGATAAACCACCTGTGGAAGTATTGGTAAAATCTATAGTCCTGGTACAAGGTTGTTGTGAAAAAGTATAAGATGCCAATGGTGCAGCTTGCACATTGATAGTAGTAGTGGCAGAGTCTATTTGCTTACACCCAAAAGAATCTATACTGTATAATTTAACGATGAAAGAACCTGCGGTATTATATATATGATTGATATTGATGTTGGTACTACTGTTGCCGTCACCAAAATCCCATATATAATTACTAGCTCCATTGCTTTTATTGGTGAATGTACAATTTAAAGGTGGGCAACCAGAAGTACTAGAAACACTAAACGAAGCATTATTAACAGAGTCAACACTTACAATTACTTTTTTCACCACAGAATCTTTGCAACCAGCTAAAGAGGAAGCAACTAGCTTTACAAAGTAGCTGCCATTAGAACTATAAGTATGAGAAAAATTAGCCTTATTTGTATTGGTATTTCCATCACCCAAATCCCAACTAAATATTGTAGCACCTGTGGAAACATTTGTAAAATCTAAAGTAGGCGTGCAGCCCTGCTGTGCATTGGTGAAAGAAGGAACAGGTTGTGGTTGAACTATAATAGATGCACTTGTAGAATCTATTAGTTTGCATCCTAATGAATCAATACTACATAGTTTTACTTTAAAAGTACCTGCAGCACTATATATGTGGTTTGTATTAGTATTGGTGTCTGAATTCCCGTCTCCAAAGTCCCATATATAATTTGTGGCCCCACTGCTTATATTAGTAAAAGTACAAATAAAAGGAGAGCATCCTGTATCTTGGGAAACCTTGAATGCGGAGGTATTAATAGAGTCACTATTGATATTTATATTTTTCACAATAGAGTCCTTGCACCCTCCTGTTGCAGTAGCAACAAGTTTTATAGAGTAGCTTCCACTGCTACCATAATTATGAGAAAAAGTCCCGGTATTTGTGCCAGTATTTCCATCCCCAAAAGCCCAGTCAATAGTATTAAAGCCAGTAGAATTATTTTGGAATGTAACATTAGCCGTACATGAATTACCAACGGTAGAAAAATCGGCAATAGGTTTATTGTTAACGATTATTTTGATACTATCATAAGCCGTGTCGCAACCAGTGTAAACCATCAATATATAAGTTGTAGTAACTATAGGTTTCACAGTGATTGAGGAAGTTGTTGCTCCATTATTCCATAAATATTGAACCCAATTATAGGTCGGGATATTGATGGTAACAGAATCACCCGAGCAAATATTTTTAGTAGCGGCTCCAAGACTTAATGTGGGTAATGCTTTAGTATAAGTTACAAGTAGAGCATCCGAACTCCCATTTGCTGAAAGGCTCTGTCCAACAATAGTTGATGAACTTTCGAAAAATGCGGCTACATAAATGAAATTATATTTGTCAATATATAAGCCTTGTGCACCATCATTACTAGATCCGCCACCGTAATCATACCATAACACTTTACCAGAAGTATCCAAAGACGCTATCCAATAATCATCTCCACCATTATATGTGCTTGTTTTACTTGCATAAGTAATTTGGCCACCCAGTTTACAGCCGATGAAAATCAAACTATCATTATTACCCAAAGTTATTGCATATCCTTGATCTAAACCAGTAGAACCATAAAGCTTAGCCCATTTAGCCACACCAAGAGAATCGAATTTTGCTATATTCACATCATAGTCACCTATGCCACTGCCCAAAGCAATATTATTGTTATCGCTGGAAGTAACAGTTGAGCTACCTTTATTATAACCAGAGGTATATATGTTATTCAACCTGTCAACGGAGCATTCAAGCCATAGGTTGCCACCTGATGAATAAAGGCACTGCATCCATAGGCAAGTCCCACTTTTGCTAATTCGTGCAAGAAACCCGGTATGGAAAGTGCTTGAAGTCGTTGTTTTGCTGCCCATTGTCATAGTTGCACCTGACATTCCGGCGTAGCCGCAAATAATTATATTCTCCGTTTTATCTATTTGAACAGATGTGCCTACATCATCACCACTACCCGAACCTTTGATACCCCATAGGGCATGGCCTGTAGAGTCTGATTTAATCAAAAACACATCGCTTGAACCCGACGAGGAAAGGGTGATAGTATCGAATACAGCACTACCAAAGAATTCTCCAGTAATAAAATAATTGAGGTTGTTATCGATAGCAATATCGTGTCCTATGTCATTACTGCTCCCCCCAAAACTATTTGTCCATAACAAATTGCCACTAGGTGCATATTTCGCAACATAAATATCCAATCCTCCCTGGCTTGTCAATGTTTGGTCATTGCCATCTTCAGAGGTTAAAGTTGCAGTACCAGCATATCCACCAGTAATATATACATTTCCATAAATATCGTTGTCCATCCCCAAGAAATATACTACTTCATTGCCACTACTTCCAACAGTTTGTGACCAGACAATAGTTCCCTTGCAATCAAATTTGATAAGATAATTATCAACTCCACCAAAATTTTTAATGGTTTTCGACCCTTTTGTAATAGAAGCATTATGTGATCCAAACATATAAACGTTGCCGCTATCATCAGCATAAACGTCATCAGCCTCATCGTGCTGCGAGCTTCCTATAGGAGCAGCCGAAGTAGTATATTGGGCTGTTGAATTGCTATTTGCAAAAAATAATAGAAGTAGTATAAAAAATACCTTTAAAAGTTGGTTCATATTCGCATTTATCTCGGCAACAAATTTAAGAATTAAAAGTCAAAAAACCTTTTTTATTCTAAATACTAGATTTACAAATAATTGCCTAGTAATAACCCGCCCGACGCAACAAAAAAAAAGGCCCTTCAAAACTGAATGACCTTGTTAATCTATCATTTAAGCTTTCTTATCTTTCGCGAGGAATAGTAATTATTTTGGAGAAGGTAGACTCCCCATTTACTGTGATTCTCACCAAATGTGATGAAGAGGTTAATGATTGCAAATCCATAGGGTAATTGTTATAACCCGCAGATGCCTTGATATAAATATTGCGTGTCAATTTGCCATGCATGTCATAGGCTTCAACCAAAACATCTGATTGTTTTTTTAGCATAAAACCCAATGTAAAGAGCCCATTATTGGGGTTTGGGAAAACAGTCATATCATATTCTTTTGCATTTAGATTTTTGATTCCCGACGATTCAGGTATAGTATATGTCACCAGCAAGGCATCCGTATTTCCTTTTGTAGATAAACTTTGACCAACAATATTGGATGTTGATTCATAAAATGCTGCTACATATATAAAGTTGTTTCTATCAATATATAATCCTTGTGCCCCGTCATTATAAGCCCCTCCTCCGTAATCATACCAAATAACCTTTCCTGATGTATCTAAAGCTGCAATTAAATAATCATCGCCACCATAATAGGTGCTAGTCTTCCCAGCATAGGTAATTTGACCGCCAAGTTTACAGCCAATATATATAGTAGTATCTTTTTTATCTAAGGTTATTGCATAACCCTGGTCCATACCACTAGAACCGTATAGTTTGCCCCACTTAGCTACACCCAAAGAATCAAATTTTACTATATTTACATCATAGTTTCCTATGCCGCTTCCTAAAGATATATTATTGTAATCACTAGAAGTAACCGTTGAACCTCCCTTGTTATGTCCAGAAACATATATATTGTTCCAAATATCAGTCACGCATTCTAACCATACGTTTCCACCTGTTGAACTATGGATGCACTCCATCCACAAACATATGCCACTATCATTATAACGAGCTAAAACCCCAGTTTGATAAGCACTTGCTGTTGTAGTTTTTCCACCCATATTCATACTTGAATTTGGCTGCCCTGAATAACCACATATTATGATATGACCAGTATTGTCAATTTGCACAGATGTGCCCACATCCTCACCAACACCAGTGCCTATTTCACCCCATTTTGGGTGACCGCTAGAGTCGGATTTAACAATAAATATATCGCTCGATCCGCCAGAGGAAAGTGTGATGTAATCAAATTTAGCACTTCCCGTAAATTCACCTGTAATATAGTAATTTAGATACTTATCCACGGCAATATCATGAGCAACATCATTCCCACTTCCGCCATAACTGTTAACCCACATCAAGTTTCCGGCTGAGGAGTACTTAGCTACATATACATCTAATCCGCCTTTGCTAGTCAAGGTTTTATCATTGTTGTCTTGCGAGGTGAACGTTGCGATAGTCCTATATCCTCCTGTGATATATATATTACCATATATATCATTATCCATTCCCAAGAAATATACAATTTCGTCACCAGAACTTCCGACGGTTTGCGACCAAATAACATTTCCTGCATTATCGAATTTAATAAGGTAGTTGTCAACACCACCAAAATTTCGAACAGTGTGTGACCCAGAAAGAGCAAAACTGTTATGGGAGCCAAATAGATAAACATTCCCGCTATCGTCAGCATATACATCGTCCGCTTCATCATGTTCCGCACTGCCTATGGGTATTGCCATTGTTGTGAATTGGGCATTGATTAAATGCGTAATTCCCATTATAAAGGCAAAAGCAAAAAGATTCTTTAATTTTTTCATCGTAGTTTTTTTATTTGTAACTACTCAGGTACAACTGAATTTATTGTATAGAGAGCTGAAAAAACATCTTGACCATTTTTTATAGCAGTA
>JAWXAU010000079.1 GCA_034439655.1 Bacteroidota bacterium
AACTACATCCCGAAAGCCCCGCTTAATCCCGATAATTATCGGGATGCGGGGGGATTAGTCCCTTTCTTTTGGACTATTATATATTGAGTGTCGGTATAACTATACAAAAAGTTTTACAAATGATAAATCTATATTTTCACACATCTAGTTCGGCTGTATTTACTTGCCACAATTATATAAATTATTTACCTTTGCCCACAGAATATATAAGAAATGGAAAACAGCGATCTGCAATATTTATTAGATACCTTAAATAGAGATATACAATTTTTTAAAGCCCAGCTTAAAGAAGTAGCGGTGGATATGTTGGACGGCGGCTATACCAAATACCCAGTGTTTGCGGCACATCAGCACACATTGCAATTGGGCGAATTATTATTTGACAAAGAAGAATACCAATGCAACTGGAGTATACATGTAACCACCTTAGAAGAATTAATGGAAAAGGGATTGATAGAAAAGGTGCGTGAAGAAGAATTTATTAAAGCTTTTAAGGATCCGAAATTATTTATGTGTGTATTGATGATTTCGCCAGGCAATGCTCATTTTGCGTTTGTGGGGTATTAAACAACTCCTCATTCTGTTTGCCGCGGCGAAAAGTCATAGTATAATGCTTGAACCAATAACGAAGTTTAAAGGCGTGACGAAGAAATTTTAATTCGACAAAGTCAATCTGCCCAAAGTATAATCTTTAAGCATGGGGAATTTCGCTTACGATTCAAAAGATTCTTCGTGTCGAAGCGAGAATTCAGAATGATGGTATACCGCAACGAATAACGTGAGAGCCTCAATCAATATATATCAAATACTTTTGCCTTGCAATAATAAACTTACGCAAACCAGGTTCCCAACTTTTATATATTTGCTCAACGCTTTTATGTTCCATCAATTGTTTGCGTAAGGTGTCGGAGCCTACGAGTTTATCAAACATGGGATTGAAAAAAGTATTGGTGTCTTTACTCATGTCATAAAAACCAATGAGCCAATACAAATATATTCTGCGTGAGTTTAATATATAGTTTCTGCTGAAATTTGTGAGTTCAAAACCTTTGCATTCTACACCTTTATAAGGCGGATTTTCGGCAATGCCTTTCATACTTTTTGGCGTAAAAGTAGTGGTTCCTTTTTCAAAACCCGGGCGACCTACCATTTCAAAAGGTTTCTGGGTGCCACGTCCTACGCTCACGTCCGTGCCCTCGAACAAACATAAACTGGGATATAAATATATAGATTCTATGGTTTGTAAATTGGGTGACGGTGGAATTGGCGGTTCGTAAAAATGCTGGTGGTTATAATTAAAGCAAGGGATAATTTCTATATTACAGTTAATGCCATTTGGCAACCAATGTTCGCCATTAATCATTTTTGCAAGTTCACCTAAGGTCATTCCATGCACAATAGGTATGGGATGCATACCCACAAAGGAACGAAATGCTGTATCCAATACTGGACCATCTACATAAAAACCATTTGGATTGGGGCGGTCGAGTATAATAAGCGGAATTTTATTTTCGGCACAAGCTTCCATTACATAATGAAGCGTGCTGAGGTAAGTATAAAAACGGCATCCCACATCTTGTATGTCGAATACCATAATATCAATACCCAGTAAATCTTCTACAGAAGGTTTATTGTTGTTGCCATATAATGATATAACAGGCAGTTTTGTTTTTTTATCAATCCCTTTTTTTATTTTATGGCCTGCTTCTGCGTCACCTCTAAATCCATGCTCGGGACCAAATACTTTTATGATATTTATTTTTGCTTTTAACAAAGAATCTACTAAATGGTGTTTGCCTATTGTAGAGGTTTGATTGGCGACGACACCTACTTTTTTTCCTTTTAGTTTTGGAAAATATTCAGCGGTACGTTCGGCCCCACAAAGGGTTTGGGCTTGTGGAATAAGAAATGCGAACAAACAAAATAACAACAAGCATACTTTAGATAGGTATTGTTTATTATGATGTAGATTTGCAGCGGTCATGTATTTTCCTTGGTTTGTAGCCCGCAAACTTACAACGGGCGGAGGCAATTCCCTAGCGGCTTCCATATTAAAAATGGCAACTGCGGTTGTGGCTATGTGTCTAGCGGCCATGCTGGTTTCTGTATGCATTGCAAAAGGTTTTCGTAATGAGATTGAGGATAAGTTGATGGGTTTCTCTGGGCATATTCAAATAACACGTACCACTAACCCCGACATAGAAAACGTGGAAGGGGTTGCCTACGACGATAAGATTTTAGACTTTATTCGCAAAGACCCTACCGTCAAAAGTTTGCAGCCTTTTATATTTAGTCCGGGTATTATAAAGGCGGGCGACCTGATTGAAGGTATCCGTTTTAAAGGTATCGACAGCAGTTTTGATACTGGCTTTATAAGCAATCATATATTAGAAGGTCGATTTATAAATACAAAAAGTAAAGAAGGAAATGAGGCAGTAATTTCGACCACCACAGCACAAAGATTGGGATTAAAAGTGGGAAATGATTTGCGTGTGTATTTTGTAGGGAGTGAACTAAAAGGAAGGAAGTTTAATATAGTAGGCATCTATGAAACAGGTTTGGAAGATTTTGATAAATCCTTTGCCTGGTGCGGCATTTGGGTATTGCAGAAGTTAAATGGGCGTGACAGTAATAATGCTGATGGAATGGAAGTAATGTTGAAAGATATCAAACTTATTTCATCAAAAACAGATGCTATTCACCATGCCTTGCCACCCGATATGGATGCTGCAAGTATTAGAGAAACTTTTCCAGAATTGATGGATTGGCTCGATTTAGTAGGGCAAAATGTATATATAGTTTTGGCCTTGATGTTAGCCGTTGCTGTAATATCTATGATAACCGCTATTTTGGTTTTGATGATAGAACGAACTGCTATGATAGGAACTTTTAAAAGTTTCGGCTCCAGTAATTTTATATTGACCCAAGTATTTATGATGTTAGCAGGCAAACTTGCATTATGGGGAATATTTTGGGGTAACCTCGTTGCCTTTGGTTTTATAATGGCTCAGCAAAAGTTTCATTTGATTACTTTGCCCCAAGAAAGTTATTATATGAAATATGTTCCGGTAGAAATTGATTGGGCTTTGGTGCTTCCCATTAATATTGGCACTTTGGTGGTATGCATTGTATTCATGCTTTTGCCTTCATTAATTATCAATCGAATTTCTCCTTTGGCAGCTTTGAGGTTTAAGTAGCCGCATAACCTTTGGAAAGTTTCAAGCTTTCCAAAGGTTAAAAGTTTACCTTTGTTCCCCATGACCACTGACCAACTTTTGCAGAAACTGGAGCTCATTGCCCGAAAAGTGGAGCTGCTTAAAAAAGAAAACTTTGCCTTAAAGGAAAAGCTAGAAACCCAACAAAATCAGTACATAGAGCTGAAAACGAAAGTGGATTTGAAAAATTCTGAGACAGAAAGTCTACAAAAACAACTAAAATCAGTTAAACTTGCAATGTTTTTGAGCAAAGAAGACAAGCAATCTATCAAATTGCAAATCAACAAAATGATCGAAGACATAAACACAAGTATCAACCTGTTGACACAACAAAACGGGACGAAAAGTGAACAAGATTCAAATAAAGCTTAAGATTGCCGAGCGGCTCTACCCGCTTACTATCGAGGCTCAAGATGAAGAACTAGTAAGGAAGATTGCTAAAGTGCTGAACGAAAAATTTGCATATTACAACAAACAATATTCTTCTGCCGATGCACAGGATACCATGGTAATGACCGCCATTGATGCTGTAACATCCCTTTGTAAAAGTATGGACGCAGTGCCAGCAAAGGTAGAAGAACAAATGAAGCACCTTGAGAAACTCCTAGCCTGAGCGTACACTTTTTTGCCGCATCCCGTTGGGTTTGTCAACCCTAAAAAAAACAATAGTATATGGGTGCCATACAAATTTTACTTTTAGTATCTGGTTTAGCAGCGGGAAGCTTGATTTCCTACTTCCTACTAAATTCTGGGATACAAAAAAAGAAGGCTCAGTTGCTTAAAGAAGCACAAGACAAAGCCGACCTCTACAAAAAGAATCGTGAGATTGAAGCCAAAGAAAAGTTTATTACGCTAAAAGCCGAGCACGAAAAGGAAATTCAAGTACGAAACCGCAAAGTTGCTGACACTGAAAATGCAATTCGTCAGCAACAAGCTGAAGCCAAAGGCAAAGAGCAATCGTTAAAAGACAAGATTGACAATATTGCCAAACGCGAAAAGGAACTTGACCCCATCAAGGACAAGTTGCAATTGCAACAAGAAGCTGCGGAAAATAAATACCGTGAGGCTGATGCGATGTTCCAACAACAACTTAAGCACCTCGAAAAAATTGCGGGTCTTAGTGTAGAAGAAGCACGCAACCAATTGGTAGAAGGCTTGCGAGAAGAAGCCCGTACCAAAGCAAGTGGTATTATAAAAGAGATCGTAGACGAAGCCAAAATGACTGCGGCCAAAGACTCAAAACGTATTGTATTGCAAACTATTCAACGTACTGCTGTGGAGCATGCGGTTGAAAATTCAGTATCGGTATTTAATATTGATAATGATGAAGTGAAAGGTAGAATTATTGGTCGCGAAGGCCGTAATATCAGGGCACTGGAGGCAGCAACTGGAATTGAAATTATTGTGGATGATACCCCAGAAGCTATTATACTTTCAGGCTTTGACCCGATTCGCCGTGAAATTGCTCGCTTGTCATTACACAAATTGGTAACCGACGGACGTATACATCCTGCTCGTATTGAAGAAGTAGTTGAAAAAACCACCAAACAAATTAATAATGAAATTATAGAGATAGGCGAACGCACTTGTATTGATATGGGTGTGCATGGTTTGCATCCTGAATTAATTCGTATGGTTGGTCGTATGAGATATCGTTCCAGCTACGGACAAAACTTATTACAGCACAGTCGTGAAGTGGCAAACCTTTGTGCTACGATGGCAGCAGAGATGGGACTTAATACCAAACTTGCCAAACGTGCTGGACTATTACATGATATAGGTAAAGTGCCCGATGATGATCCAGAAACACCGCATGCTTTGTTAGGTATGAAGCTGGCCGAGAAATATAAAGAACATCCCGAAGTGGTGAATGCGATTGGAGCCCATCACGATGAAATAGAAATGACTTCATTATTATCGCCTATTGTTCAAGCTTGCGATGCTATAAGCGGTTCAAGACCAGGAGCACGACGTGAAGATACTGAGCAATATACTAAACGATTGAAAGACTTGGAAGGCTTGGCTATGTCATACAAAGGTGTAGAAAAAGCATTTGCTATACAAGCGGGACGTGAGCTAAGGGTAATAGTGGAAGCTGAACGCGTGAGTGATGAAAAAGCAGATACTTTAGCGTTTGATATCAGTCAAAAAATTATGACGGATATGGTTTATCCAGGTCAAATTAAAGTTACCGTGATACGCGAAAAACGATCAGTGAGTTTTGCTAAATAGGTTTCTAAAGTAGCACGGAAGTGCAGCAACTTATATATATAAGTTGTTATAGATTAATATGAAAAAACTATTATATCTTTTGCCTTTCATTTTAATGTGTGCTTGCAAGCAGCAAAGGTTTGTGTGTAATCCAAATCTTGCTTCATCAAAACCTGAAATTATTACCGTAGTTCCACAAAAAAACCATACAGATACCCTACAAACTGAAGCATTGGCTGTTGTGGCGGTGGAATCAACAAATGCAATAACTACAGAGAAAAAAACTGATAAAAAGAAGGACAAAGTATTTCCTCGCATCCTCAAGAAACTCCTTACCAGCATTACGCAACCACAAGATTCTACTATAAAAGACCCAGGGTTGAAGAAGGCTCAAAAAGCTCTGGAATTGGAAGAAAAATGGTTGAAAGCCTTTGCAATTTTTATTGGTTTAGGTATTATAGTCGCACTTATGCTTTTGGGTGTTTTCGAGCTAGCAGCTTTATTAAGTGAGACAATACTTATAGCACTCGCAGTCTTAGCTTATTTAGGGTTTGCCGTTACCTATTATGGAATTATTATAGTATTTATTATGCATATAGGTGTATATAGACATTACCCGAAGGAGAAAGAAAGACATTTATTTTATGTACTTGGTTTCGTTCTTTTACCTTATTTGTTAGCTATATTATTTGTGTTATTATTTTTTTAGTATTTGGATTTGTTCCATCCAAAAGTAGCCCTAGTACTTTCATTTGTATGATTATTAATATACTGGTGTTAAGATAATTGATAATATATTGTGTCTGTTGGGATTTTCATATTGATTGTTTTTTTGCTCGAATTAAAGGTCTTGATACCTGCAATTTTGTATCATAATAATTAAAGAGAAACAATATGAAAAACAGTAAGATCAATCGCTTTTATGTAATCGGAGGATTAATAGCAGTTATTCTGGCAGTTATTTTTTTTAGCATAGCGAAGTTTGGTGTATGTGACACTTTAGACTTATCGATTGTAATTTTCACCGTCCTTTCTGTATTTTGTCCCCTTGGTGTTGTGTTGGGACTCAATTTAAAGAATTCAGATAGCTAGGTTGCAACAGACACGCTAATGAGCAATATGATATTAATCTGCCTGAGCTGCCTTTTGTTTTTTCAGTTTCAATAAATCTTTGTAATGTATGTTTTCTATTTTGCTTTCCACCCAAGTAATAAAATCAAATATCTTGAAGAATTTTTTCTCAAACGGGTCTTCCTGAATCTTAAGCAAATCTTTTTTAAATTTTATATAAGCACTGTTTATTTTCTTGTCATCATCTAAAGTTATATAGTTTTTCATAAATTTGAGAATGGCTTTTTCGACCGTAAATAATTTTTCGCGTTTGTTCAAAAAGCGATAAGTAGAATTAATAGCATACTGTAAATAAAACCCATCATCTAATTTTAAATGGATAATCAAATTAAAAATACGTGCAAAACAGTGTGCATCTTCACGCATTTCCACCTCACGCATATTGATAATTTTATTAATCCAGAACACTGCCTGCTTATAGTCTTCGCCTCCATAAGCAATCAATGAACTACTAATAAATATGCGGCACGAGTCTTCTATATTTAACGACTTTTCATATAGCGGCAATTCTGTTTTAATATTTTTTAATAGTTCAAGACAAGTAGTATAATCTATAATCTGCTGATAATATATTAGAGAAAAAACAGATGTTTCCGTAAATATTTTTTGCTTCAATTCCACATCATAAGTTTCTACATTTTTTAAGATATTTATATATATCGGTAATTCTTTTAATTTGCCAGCATGATACGCAATATATAAAAAATCAGGAATTAATATAATATAGTTTTTCTTATACTCATTAATCATCCATTCGTTTTGCTCCCATATAGAAACCTGCTTACGTTTGGTTTTATAGGCATCTTCGGTTTCATTGATAATCCATAAGTATATACTGTGTAGTTCGTAAAATGAATTTAGTGAATATAATGTTTTGGCGGAACTACTATCTTTCATCAGGTCATTTTGCAATAACTTTTTTAATACCCCCATTTTATCATCGCTGCGTATATATTTTTCGTTTTTCAATACTTTTTGCGATTCAAAAAACAGGCTCATGAACATACTTTTATTGCTCAATTTTTCGACAATCAGTTTTTCTTGGTCCATTATTTTGTCGAGGCCGTGTTTGATATCGCCCATTCGCATATCTACAATCATCTCTTTTTCTATTTCCAAAATCTCCAACATTCGGGTCATTTTCTCGTGTTGGGTTGCTATGTCGAAGGCTTTGGTTAGGTACTTAACTGCTTGTTTAAACAAGCCTTTTTGCTGTAATAGCTTCACAAACCCAATCATATCGTTAATTTTAAAATCGATACTTTTTTTGCGGTGATATTCCGTAAGTGATTTTAATATGAGCTCGAATAATTGATTTTTGAGAACTGGCAAATGTGTAATTTTAAGTTTACTTTTCACCATTACTTTTAACTTGTCATCATCAAAACTTTTTTGACCATCAATGGCGTCAAATAGCATTACATAATTGAACTGGGTCTTCGTTTCATCATTGTCATTCTTTTGAGCAAATACTTTGAAATATCTTTTCTCGTTTTTCGAAAGTGATTTGATAAGCCGGAAAAGTTGTTCGCGTGTTTCCATCATTTATAATTTTTGGCCTAACAAAAGCAGGTGTTTGGAATTTAAGAAAGGACTCTTTTAAAATATTGATAGACAGTTTTAAAAATTGAACATAAATTATGTAGCAATGTAATAAATTAAAAAAATTGTCATTGAAACGTGAAATTTATATGCCATATTTGAACTATGAATAAGCTCAAATAAAAATTCTTAGTGTTATGCTGTATGGCATCACTCTGCGGCTCTGCCCAAGTGGGCATTGGCACCAATACACCTGACTCATCTGCCATATTACACTTGGAAAGTACAAGTAAGGGATTTTTGCCAACACGAATGACCATTGCACAAAGGGATTCGATTGTGAACCCTGCCAATGGTCTGATAGTCTATATTACCGACAGCAATGATTTTTCATTTTATAAAGACAGTAGTTGGGACTTCTTATCATCTTATAGGAAAGTTTGGTCAATTTACGGTACGGCTACCGATCCTTTGCCCGATACTTTTATTTGGTTGGGAACAACGGATAATACCCCACTCAAGTTTATGGTGAATGGAGGCAGGGCAGGTATAATAGACCATAACAATATGAATGCCTACTTAGGTTACCAGTCGGGAACTTCAAGTGGGTTTACTGCCTCGCGAAATGCATTTTTGGGTGACTCTACAGGTTATTTAACCACAACAGGTCGTGATAATTGCTTTATAGGCAAAAGTGCTGGATTTAGCAATACAGTAGGCAAGTACAATAATTATGTGGGATCTATGTCTGGATACTCCTCGTCTACAAGTGATGATAATAATACTTTGGGTTATCAAACATTATTTAATAATATCGATGGTATTAAAAATGTGGGTATTGCCAGCAATTCATTGTTTAATAATTTAACGGGCGATTGCAACATAGGTGTAGGGAATCAAACATTATATAGTAATACTGTGGGAAATTTTAATATCGCTTTAGGTTGTAATGCTTTGAGCAACAACTCTGTTGGTAGTTATAATATCGCTATTGGCAGTTCTTCCATGGAAAACTTTGGAAATGGCGATTTGAATGTAGCCATTGGAGCCGCTTCAATGACAAACAAATTTGCAGGTACATCAAATGTGGCCATTGGAGCAGGGGCATTGGTAAATGACTCGATAGGAATGGGCAACACAGCTATAGGAAAAGAATCGTTAAAAAATAATAAAATTGGAAATGGCAATATCGCTATAGGTGCAAAAGCGGATGTATCATCTCCAAATCTTTTTAATGCAACTATGATATGATTTGATGCATCTGTCGATTCAAGCAATACTGTGAGAATAGGAAACTCACAAGTGAAACAATGGGGCTTTGGGGTAAATCCGGGGCAAGGTAAAGTGCTGGCAGTAGGTCATGATAGCACCAATGGTAATGGTGCATACTTATCAAGTGGAGGTGCATGGTCCAATTCATCATCATTCATCAAAAAGGACCGTATACAATTATTAGATGGGAATGATATATTGAAGAAAGTAATGCAATTGCATATAGATGGCTGGTATTATAAAGGCACCAATGAGTATCATATTGGTCCTTATGCGGAAGAGTTCTATAATACATTTAATACAGGAACCGACCAACATTATATAAGCACGGTAGACCCTGCAGGTATTGCTCTTAAAGCTATTCAGGAATTAAATACGCAAAACCAAAATTTGAAAGCTGAGAATGAATTGTTGAAGCAGAGATTGGATAGGTTGGAGCAGTTGATGGCTCAAGAAAATACAATAAAGAAATAATAAAGAGATATTATTTTAATCTGTTACCACTAAAGCAATTTCCTTCAACCAAATATAAGGTCTGATTGGATTTATAGTTTCAATACTGGTGAAAACTACGAGATCACCATTTTTAACTTTGCTTAGCACTTCTTTCAATTGTTCACTGAGCACCGCACCAGTTTCAGCAGATTGGATAATCACAGTAGCATCCTTCCCTGTTGAGTCTTTCACTTTGGTAGTGCACATAAATATAAATTTAGAAACTTTATATCCATTTCCATTAAAAATAAAATCTGATGGAAACTCATAATAGATAGAATCAAGTGACACAATTGTTTTCTTTGATATTTTTCCCGATTGTGCAATTCCCACTTTCAAAATCGCTTTGGGCATGGGCATTACCCTAAAGTTAGTAATACCTTTCTGAACTCCCTGATATAAAGTTGTTATAGAAATTTCCTTGGGAGCATTGGGATATACCACTACTACATAGTGTCCGAAACTAGTCATCCTCACATCGCCGCCATCGGAACAACGCAGACTGATAAACTCCTGTCCGACCTCTGGAATAGCTACAGAAATGGGGTTTTCCATTCCTGTATATAAAACCTTCATATTGTCAACTGCTATAATAGCATTTTGGGTAGTATCAACTTTGGTTTGTGCTTTTGATATCTGGAGGCTTACTACAGAAATCAGCAATAAAAGTAAATGCAAAATTTTTCTTTTCATGGTTTTTTAATGATATTAATTATTCGATTGTTATTGTTAAAGCTTTTATAAGGCCTGATGATTTCATTGGACTTATTCCCTCGACATGAGATATTGTTATTAGGTCTCCGCTTTTGGCAAACTTAAGTTCATCTTTGATGCGTTGCGTTATTTCTTGTCCATTCTCCACAAATATAATTGGTTCTCTCTTAGCAGAAGTAAGTACAAATGTATATTTCGTAACCTTAATTTTCAATCCTTCAGGAAATGCATCACTGAGTGGGAATCCCAAATATATCATATTTGTCCATGGTTGGTGTCCTCACCAACTCTTAGTATGTAACTACAAATTAACAGCAGAAATCCTTTCACTTCCGCAATATATATTCATTCTATTATCTCGCAAAAAGCCTACTAAGGTCATTCCTGACTCTTTGGCTAGGTCAACAGCCAAACTGCTTGGAGCACCAATGGCAGCAACTACTCTAATGCCCGCCATCATGGCTTTTTGTATCAATTCGAAACTCGCACGGCCACTTAATAATAATATATAGTTTTCCAGCGGTAATAGATTTTCTTTTAAACAATAACCTATTAATTTATCCAATGCGTTATGTCTTCCCACATCTTCTCTTAATACTATCGTATTTCCTTCTAGGTCGAATAAAGCAGAAGCATGCAAGCCACCTGTACTTTCAAATATATCTTGTTGCTGGCGTAAAGTGGTGGGAAGTTTATATATTACCTCTGGGTCAATTGGTTTATTAATCGTATTTGTTAATTCTATTCGGCAATTGGTTTTAATAGCATCGATACTGGATTTACCACATACGCCACAACTAGAAGTTGTATAAAAATTTCGTTCTAATGAAGATAATTTTAATTCCACTTCAGGTTTGAGTTCTACGCAAACGATATTCTCATCTACCAAAGTATTATAGGCTTTTTCTACTTGATTATAGTTGGTGATAATACCTTCAGTATATAAAAAGCCTGTAGAAAGTTCTGGGTCGTTTCCGGGTGTTCGCATCGTAACAGATATACTTTTGGTAGTTCTGTCGGGGCCATACAATATGCGTATTTCCAAGGGTTCTTCTTGGGCAAGCATATCATCTGCCGCAACATATTCATTGCCCGATAATTTTTGTATGTGAACAGTTGTAGTGGTAGCCATTGTTATATTGTTTGTGTTACCGATATATCACCCCGATGGGATCTTCTTTACTTACATTTTTTATTAACGCACGAAATTTCAAAGTCCCATCGGGACTATAGATTGGTTGAATGGCATGAGCAAACCTCACAAAGTCCCGTACGGACGAAATATGATATATATAATTCATTTAAGCTTCTTTAATGCTTCTTCATATTCCAATTTTGTATCCACGCTTTGTATAATTTGTATATTTTGTGGCGAAATATAATGAGTATTATATGATAATAAAAAATGTTTCAAACTATAATTTCCTTTTTCGAATTCTTTTAATAATATTTCTTTGCAAGATACTTCATAGATACCTAATAGCGGCTCTGGAATATTAAAATCATTATTATAATAGGTAGTAGCCATGCAATACGCATCTCTATTTTCTATGAGCAAAGATAGTTCATCTTTTTGAAAAAATGGATAATCGCAACCTATTACCAACCAACTCTTTTCATGTTCTTTAAAAGCCTTGAGTATTGCCGCCATTGGGCCAATATCCTCTTGTTCATCTACCAGGTAGTTAAAACCTTCAGCTATATTTTCTTCTTGATTTTTATTACAAGATATATATACCTTGTCGCAAAATTGTTTTAATAAATTATATATATAATAACGCTGCGGCAAACCATGGTAATCGAGCATGCTTTTGTCGTTGCCCATTCTGCTGCTTTGTCCGCCACATATCACTAGGCCATTCATATCATATATTTATTTGGTTCTTTTTTCTTTGGTCAATCTCGCTAATGTGGCAAGTTCCAACAGTGCTTGTCGGTTTTCTTTGGCAGGAGCACCGAAATAAGTTTTACCTCCTTCCAAACTTTTCGATACGCCCGATTTTGCCATTACCACCGCACCTTTGCCTATGGTAATATCTTTGGTCACGCCTACTTGTCCCCACAGTACCACTTCATCTTCCAAGGTGGTAACACCAGCGATTCCGCATTGTGCAGCTATAATACAATTTTGTCCAATTTTATTATCATGACCTATTTGCACAAGGTTGTCTATTTTGGTTCCACGACCAATAACGGTATCACCACTCACACCACGGTCGATAGTGGTATTGCAGCCAATCTCCACCCAATCTTCGAGTGTCGCTCTGCCGCAACTGTGCATTTTAACAAAATCACCGGGTAATCTTTTATAATAAAATGCATCGCCACCGATGGTACTATTTGCATGTATAATTACATTGTTGCCAATTACTGAATGATCATATATTACTACATTGGGATATATAATACAATTGCTGCCAATGCTCACATTGTTTCCAATCACGGCACCGTTATGTATATAAGTATTTTCGCCTATTGTAGTATTTTGTCCTTGGTGAAAAATTGTATTTGAAGGTTGCTGTAAAGGTCTGAAATATTGTGTGAGGAAATTATAATCTCGGAAAGGATTTTCACTAATCAGCAAACATTTTCCTTCGGGGCAGGGAATCTCTTTGTCTATAATAATTACCGAAGCATTAGAAGTTAAGGCTTTATTATAATACTTTTCAAAATCTACAAAAGTGATATCGCCTGTTTTCACCATGTGTATTTCGTTGATGCCGGTGATATTAAAATTGGCATCACCAACGGCTTTGGCATTAATTAAACTACAGATAGAGCTTAGTGTTTGTGTGGTTTCTAATTGCATAATGGATAAATGAACTACAAAAATATATAGTATAAGCGAACAATATCGTATTTGTTGAAATTAATGTGGAAAGTATGGTTGGTGGGGACACCAATCACGGACAAGTCAGTGTCCAAAAGCACTTGGAAAGCCACGGATAAAATATTGGCGAAAGCAACCCCATTCGCCGCGGCGAACTGAATCCTAAATCCATTTCCCAAATTCTATCCACAACCAAAAATAATTCTGAATTATATGATAATTTTGCAAAGAACGCTCTTCGATAAACTCAGCGTGACATTATCATGGTATTTTCTCATCTACACGTACATACACAATTCAGCTTGCTCGATGGTGCTGCACCCATCGGTAAATTATTTAAAAAAGCAATTGCCGATGGGCAGCCCGCTTTGGCTATTACCGACCATGGAAATATGTTCGGGGCATTCAATTTTGTGGCCGAAGCTTATAAGCATAAAAATGAGGACGGAACTTTGAAAGTGAAGCCCATTGTGGGTTGTGAGTTTTATGTAGTGGACGATAGAACTAAGAAGCAATTTTCAAAAGATAATAAAGATGTTCGTTACCATCAATTGTTTTTGGCCAAGAATGAAGAAGGATATAAGAACTTGAGTAGGCTTTGTTCGCTGGGTTATATAGAAGGTTTATATAGTAAATGGCCACGTATCGACAAACAACTTATTGAGCAATATCACAAAGGACTCATCGCAACTACCTGTTGTTTGGGGGCTTCTGTGCCTCGTACAATTTTACGTAAGGGCGAAGCAGAAGGAGAGAAGGAATTCAAATGGTGGTTGGATATGTTTGGCGAAGATTATTATATAGAATTACAACGCCATGATATTCCGGAGCAAAACCAGGTGAATGAAGTATTATTAAAATGGGCAGTAAAATATAATGTAAAAGTAATTTGCAGCAATGACAGTCACTATGTAGATAAGGAAGATTACAATGCCCATGATATATTATTATGCATCAATACAGGCGATGTGCAAAATACTCCAAAAGCCACGGATGAAGAGGGTGGACGTGGTTATAGATTTGGTTTTCCCAATGACCAATTCTATTTTAAAACCACTGCCGAAATGGAACAATTATTTTCGGATATCCCACAAGCATTGGATAATACGAATGAAATCGTTGGCAAAATTGATTTGCTAAGTCTGAAGAAAGATATATTGGTTCCTGCATTTCCTATCCCTGATGGATTTTTGAGTGCTGATGATTATTTGAAACATATAACTTATGAAGGAGCACGAAAAAGATATATAGAAATGACGCCCGAAATAGAGGAGCGGTTGAATTTTGAATTACATACTATTAAAACTATGGGTTTCCCAGGTTATTTCCTTATCGTGGCCGACTTTATACAAGCTGGTCGAAATATGGGTGTGCTTATTGGTCCTGGTCGCGGCAGTGCTGCGGGCAGTGCTGTTGCGTATTGTATAGGCATCACCAATATCGACCCCATAAAATATGGAATGCTCTTCGAAAGGTTCTTAAATCCAGAACGTAAATCCATGCCCGATATTGATACGGACTTCGATGATGAAGGTCGTGCGAAAGTATTAAATTATGTAGTAGAAAAATATGGTAAAAACCAAGTTGCACAAATTATAAATTATGGAACGATGGCTGCAAAAAGTGCAATTAAGGACGTTTCACGAGCTCTCGATTTACCCTTAAGTGAGGCCAATGAACTGTCGAAAATGTTTCCAGATAGGGCTAAGACTTTATATAATGTTTTTAAAACCAGCATGGATGAACTCAAGAAATCGGATGACCTGCAAAGTGAAGATTTAGATGCGATAAAAAAACTTAGAGATATAGAAAAGGGAACTGACTTAAAGGCCCAGGTTCTTAGAGAGGCACAGGCTTTGGAGGGTTCGGTGCGTAATACAGGAATACATGCATCGGCGGTAATTATTGCCCCAAGCAATTTGATTGATCATATACCTTTATCGGTCAATTCAAAAGAAGGTTCCGATTTACTGGTAACACAGTGGGATGGAAAAGTAGTAGAGGATGCTGGCTTACTGAAGATGGACTTTTTGGGATTGAAAACTTTAACTATTATAAAGAATGCAGTAGAAATTATAGAACAAAACTATAATATTAAAATAGACCCCGACGAAATTCCATTGGACGATCCCAAAACATTTGAACTGTTTCAAAAAGGTGATACTACCGCAGTGTTCCAGTTTGAAAGTGCAGGCATGCAAAAGTATATGAAGGAGCTCAAGCCTACTCGCATAGAGGATTTGATAGCGATGAATGCTTTATACCGTCCGGGCCCGATGGAATATATACCTATGTTTATTAAGCGTAAACATGGCTTGGAAGAAATCAAATATCCTTTGCCTGAGTGCCAAGATATATTGGAAGAAACTTATGGTGTAACAGTATATCAAGAGCAGGTAATGCTACTTTCGCAAAAGCTTGCGGGCTTTACCAAAGGACAAGCAGATACCTTGCGAAAAGCTATGGGTAAGAAGCAAATTTCGGTGCTTAATAGTATGAAGGAAACTTTTTTACAAGGCACTTCTGAACGCGGACATGATAAAACGGTATGCGAAAAAATGTGGGTTGATTGGGAAGCATTTGCACAATATGCTTTTAATAAAAGTCACTCCACTTGTTATGCATTTGTGGCGAATCAAACTGCCTATCTCAAAGCAAATTATCCGAGTGAATTTATGGCTGCGGTATTAAACAGTACCAATAATATAGAAGATGTTGCTTTTTTTATGGAGGAGTGCAAACGTATGGGCATCAAGGTTCTTGGGCCTGATATTAATGAATCGAAATTGAAATTTTCGGTAAATAAAAATGGAGATATACGTTTTGGAATGGGCAGTATGAAGGGTGCGGGCGAAGTTGCCGTAACACAAATTATTTTAGAACGCGAAGCCAATGGACCATTCAAAAGTATATTTGATTTAACTCGCAGAGTCAATTTAAAAAATGTAAACAAACGTGTATTAGAATCGATGGCGTATGCAGGAGGATTTGATAGTGTGAGCGGAAATAATAGAGCAAAATATTTTCATTTAGAACAAGGTGAAACGGAAAACCCGATAGAAAAATCTATTCGTTATGGTAGTAATTATCAAGCACAGCAATCGGCCAATCAGCAAAGTTTATTTGGTGGAGCATCGGCCGTAAGCCTTCCAGAGCCGAGATTGCCCGAGGCAAAAGAGTGGGGTATTATAGCACAACTCACCAAAGAAAAAGAAATGGTCGGTATATTTATTTCAGGACATCCTTTAGACAAATATCGATTTGAATTGGAAACTTTTTGTAAAAGTAAAGTGATAGAACTACAAGACTTGGATGCATTTCGAAATAAGGAAGTTACCGTAGGAGGTATGATTACAAAAGTAGTGCATCGCACAGGCAAAACAGGCAAGAAATTTGGCTTATTTACCTTAGAAGATTATACAGGGTCGTTTGAATTTGCATTGTTCGGTAAAGATTATACCGACTATAATAAGTATATGATGGAGGGTTTGTTTTTATATGTGCGTGCACGAATTCAACCTCGTTATAATGGTGATAGTTTAGAATGTAAAATTACTTTAATAGAGCACCTCACCGAAATAAAGCAACGCAAATTAAAAGGTATAAATATTAGTATAGAGCTTCCCAAATTTGATTTGGATATTTCAAATAAATTCGAAAAGATATTACAGGAAAATAAAGGCTCAACACCCGTTACTATTACTTTTAAAGAGCCAGTAGAAAACATGAATGCAGAAAGTTTATGTGCGAAATATAGTGTGGATTATACGCAAGATTTGAACGAAGCTTTGCAAAGGTTGGATATGGATGTGAAGGTGAATGTGTGATTATTATATTTGATAGTTGTAAAAAGGCTGATTTATAATAAATTTGCCTTTTAAATAAAAGTACTCATGGCAAAAAAAATTACCGAAAGTTACTTTCTTACTGATGTGGAGATTAAAAACTTCAAATCAATTAAGCATTTAAAGTTTAAGCCTAAAAGAGTAAACTTATTCATTGGAAAACCTAATAGTGGAAAGTCAAATTTGTTAGAGGCTTTGTCATTACTTGGCGAGACTTATAATGGTTATGCAGGTCCATTTTTGGAAAGTTTTATCCGTTTTGACTCTTATAGTCAGTTGTTTTTTAATTTAGACCAATCAAGCCCAATCGAAATAAAAACAAATTTAGGAAATGCGTGGTTGCGTTACTTGAAGGGAAATAATATACATGACCTAATTATAGGTATTAGTGAAGAAGAGTATAAAAAAAATGTACTGTCTCTTTAAAGAACAAATGATATGGAACAGTACGTTCTTTCTAATAAAAGCCCGCATTTTATACTGAAACCATTTTATAAGAGCTTTCAAAGTAATGATAATTATCAAATGGAGCAAGGTATTGAAACTCCAATTAAAAGATATTATTTTCAGCCCAAACTAGTTAAAAACTACTCCGATAGTTTTTCTTTGTTCCTCAAAACATCAGGTGAGAATCTATATTCGATAATTGAAGGTGATGCCCATCTAAGAGAAATAGCGGGAGATTTTTTTAAAGAGTACAAATTAGATTTTGTATTTGACATAGATAAGAAAAAATTTTTGATACAAAAAAGGATTGGAAATATTGTATATAATTGGACTTTGACAATGACTCCTGATACTTTTCAAAGACTGATTTATTATTTAGCTGCTATATATTCAAATAATAATTCTGTGTTACTTTTTGAAGAACCAGAAGCACACTCCTTCCCGCCGTATATTTCTATGATAGGTGAGCTGATAGGAAAAAAAGCGGAGAACCAATATTTTATTTCCACCCATTCTCCTTACGTATATCAGTCAATCGTTTCGAACACAAACAAGGATGATTTAGCTGTGTGGGCTTTGTCATACTCCAAAGGCCAAACAAAGATGGTGCAGTTGACAGAAAAGCAGATTGGCGAAACTTTGAGTGATGGAGTTGATGTATTTCAAAATATAGAACGCTATACTAAATAATATATGGTAGTTTTATATCCCGAATGTCATACTGAGAAATTCCTTTGTGAGTTCATTGGTTATTCCAAAAGCAAGATAATTACGTGTAATGGAAAACCAAATGTAATCAATAAACTCAGATCGTCGGATAATGATATTATTGCAATTGGTATTGTTGATGAAGTTCCAATGAAGACTCAGCATCCAGATTGTAAATTGTATATTGAGAAAGCCAATTATTTAGTTATTAGTCTATTACAACAAAAGAATAATGCGAAATATTTTTTAATTGAATTCAAAGAAGAATTTGAGCCTTGGATTAAAAATATAAATAAGAAAGCAAAAGTTGATCCCGAAAGATATAATAGTAAAATGGACAGGCTCCATGAATATACAGGAGTAAATATTCCAGATAAGTATAAAAAGTTTCTTAAAAAAATATTTGATTCATATCCAGACCCAATTAATAAGTTTAAGCAATGGATAAAAGATTGCGATAATAATAGCTAAAAAAAATAAAAGGTCATATTTCTCCATTTTTTTTTTCACGGCAACCTGTTTTCATGCTCAAGTCCAATATCTTTATAGTAGATCTTTAAAAAGTCAAAAAAAAAAATGAAAAATACATTTACTGCAATAGATTTTGAAACGGCACATGGAAAAAGATGGAGCATTTGTCAAGTGGGCTTGGTACGTGTTGAAAATGGAATTATTACCGACAAATTATCAATTTTAGTGCAGCCGCCTGATAATTTTTATTTCTATAGAAACACAGAAATTCATGGTATTACCCCTCAGCAAACACGGCATTCACCAACCTTCGATGGTGTATGGGGGCAGCTAGAACCCTATATTAAAGAACAAGACGTAATAGCTCACAATGGTTTTGCATTCGACTTTAATTGTTTAGAACATACACTTGCCTATTATGATATCGCCAAACCACAGTATAAAGGATATTGTACCTATAAAATATATAAGGCTAACTTAGCTTCGCTATGCAAGCAATACAATATTCCTTTAAATCATCATGATGCACTGAGTGATGCGATGGCTTGTGCGAGGTTATATGAGATGCATATTGCCGCTACAAATTATAAATAAAATAAAACATAACATGACAGATACATATAATAAATTTTCCCAAGAATATGATAAATTATTCGCTGAGAATATCGTCAGTTTTATAAAAAATATAAAAGCTAAGAAGGATTTAAAAGGCAATTACAGACTTTTTTACCCCTCGTTTGGTGTTAAAGAAAATGAAAAGTGTGATTTCATCATTTATGGGCAGGCGGTAAAGGATTGGAGCCCTGATATAAGTCTACTAGAAGATAAGCGATCAATTGCGGATAAAGTAAAGGAAAGTATAATCTATTCGAATTCATATTTAGAAAATCATTGTCCGCTTGATTGGGTGAATGTATATTGGAGTAAAAAATCCTACACACTTAATACCTTAAAGAAAGAAGCGGAGGAATTCTATCCCCCTATAGATTATACTACATCTAGATCATTTTTTTGGGAATGTAGTATATAAGTTCATTTCTGATTATTATGAAATAAGCAGAGATAGTAATGATTGGGCTAAAAAGATCATTTGGTCAAATTTGTATAAGATATCGCCTGATTATGGTAATCCAGAAATTGATGAACGTGTGTATCAATTAGATTTATCAGTTGAATTATTAAAAAGGGAAATAGATGAAATCAAACCTAAGTTTTGTATAATACTTACAAATGAAGAATGGTGGAAGCCCTTTAGAGAAAAGTTAGAACAAAAAAAATTGGAACACAATAGCGGACCAGAAGTGATATCATTTGAAGAGTATAATGATACTAAAATAATATTGACCACTAGGCCCTTTAGCGGCAGCCATGAAAAACATGTTTCTCAAATCCTCAAACTAACGGAAAGAGCAAAGTAATATACATTAAATAACCCTCAACCTTCTCACCCCACTCGCCAACAAAGCACCCAAAACCGGAGCAATTATATATAACCACAACGAAGTAAAATTTCCCGAAACCAATGCAGGTGCTAGGCTGCGGGCAGGGTTCATGGATGCTCCACAAATAGGGCCCGCAAACAGAGCTTCCAATAATACCGTTCCGCCAATTGCCAAGCCTGCAAAATGATTGACATGGTTACTTTCTTCGGTACTATATAATATAACCAACATCAATATAAAAGTAAGTATTAGTTCTAGTATAAAAGATTGCATTTCACTTCCTGCGGGTAAAGTTGCTCCTAAGTTTATATTATTGGGGAATAAAAATTTTAACAATATACTTGCCGTAATTCCACCGAGTATTTGCATACTTATATAAGGAAGAATTTCTTTGCCTTTAAATCTTTTTGCAAGCCACAAGCCCAAAGTTACTGTTGGGTTTATATGTGCTCCGCTTACATGGCCAAAACTATATATCATAGCGATTACAATCAATCCGAAAGTAAAGGCAATGCCAATGTGGCCAATAGTTCCATTGGTTTCTTGGTTAATAATAATGGCACCCGTTCCACAAAAGATTAGGGCAAATGTTCCAATAAATTCTGCTAGATATTTTTTCATAAATTAGTTTCTACAAATTTTTGGCAATATACTTTTATGAGTTCACGTACTTCGGCAAATTGTGCTTTTATTTCGTCTTCAGTGCCTGTTGCTTTTGCCGGATCGGGAAAATTATAATGAAATCTTTTTGCATCGCTAGGAATGTAGGGGCAACGTTCTTTGGCATTATCGCATACGGTTATAATATAATCGAATTTAATAGTTGCATATTCATCTACATTATTTGAAGTATGATTTGATAGGTCAATTCCGTCTTCAAGCATGGTAGCAATTGCTGTGGGATTTACGCCATGTGTTTCCACTCCCGCACTATATATATTGGCTTTTGCCTTTGCAAAATGTTTGAGATAACCTTCTGCTATTTGGCTACGGCAGCTATTGCCGGTGCAGAGTACTAAAATGTTTTTCATGCTAGTATTATATATAATATTAACAGCAAGCTCCTCCGGGAGTGCAACAACTTTCATCATTTGCTGCAAGATTGACTAATTGTAATTTTTGTTTTGGCTGAGGTAAATTACATTTAGCTTTAGCTAAACAATCTGTATGCTTAGTAGTTAGTTTAAAGTTTTCTCCATCCACGTCCAAGCCATATATACCAATGGTTTCGTTTTGATATTCAACTTCAATTTCTAAATCTTCACCACTCAAAACCTTTTCAGACAAATCTATAATATGTATAAATTTAGAGGGTTTTAATCGGTGGTCAATATCATCGGCAACCCATATTTGGATATTGGCATATTTGTCGGTATGTATATCGCCACCGCAATCGATAAAATGTTTCGTGGTGAGTCCGACTTCTGTGATATGGAAATGCGATGGCACTTGTTTTCCATTCGGCTGTATAACATTTAAAGTAGTTATATTACTTAGATGATTTTTTAATTCTGATAGTTTCATAATTTTATTTATTTTTTGATGTTTGTGGTGCTATGTGCCAACCGCAGTTGTCCGTGGTTCCCCGAATGTTTTCGGAGCCACCAACCACCTTGCAGGCTTTGCACATGGTCGGTGCCCCCACCAACCATCAATAGATTAACAGCATTTATTATTTTTCTTTTCTAATTTAGTGGATACACCCGCAAAAAATACCTGTATTTTATCCCAAACTTTTCCATCAATACAATAACAAATCGCATTGCCTTCTATGGTGCCTTTTATAATCCCTGCAGTTTTTAATTCACGCAAATGCTGTGATACTGTAGCTTGTGCCAAGGGCAACTCATTTACGATATCGCCACAAATGCAAGCATCTACTTTTATTAAATACTCTACAATAGCAATACGTGCAGGGTGTGCGAGTGCTTTTAACAATACCGCAGTATCGTTTTGTTTTTTGGTGAAATTTTCGGTTTTACTAATACCCATATATTAATATTGCAATAATACGATAAATATTTGAAATTGGAGAATTGTTTTTTTATTTTTTTGTGCAATCGTCATTCTGATCCCGACCTATCGGGATTCAATGTGAAGAATCTGTTTTTTAGAAAACGGTATCATATCACCGTCTCCGATACTAACAGATTCTTCGTCTCGTCTTAAAGTTTTACTACAACAAATATATACTGCTCACGAGACTCAGAATGACGGGTAGAACTACAACTTCTCAATCACCCCAATCTTTCCCTTATTGCCCGCTAAAAATATTTTCTTTCCCTTTTTTGCTTTTTGCACAACGTGAAAACCTTCTGTGGAGTATGAATTCCAAGTTTCTCCATCTTTACTTATATCAACTCCGTTAGGACCACAACATATATAATATTTGCCTGCCAGTTCCACACATTCTCTATAGCCATTGGGAAGTTTTTTTGGTTTTATTTGCTTACCATCTATTATAATAACTGCATTTTTTTCTGCGAGGTTTTCCTTGTCGTAGTTGCCGCCAACCAGGATAAAAGCATTGGTTTTGTTTGACATTGGGCAAAATGAAAATGCACCTGAACCGGAATTCCCTTGTTGTATCATATTACTATCAATATTATATATGTAAGTTTTAATAGGCCCTCTATCACTCATTGAATGCAAATAACACATGCGACTTATTGCTCCTCCTGTTACAAAAGCCAAACTGCCTTTGGGCAATGCTCGCATACAAGTACCGCTGGCTGCAAACAAACTTTCGTTGGGCTTGGCTATCATAGTCCCTAAACTATCCATTACACTCCAGCTATATCCTATACTTGGTCGAATTGACACAAAATATTTATCAATAGGATCTCCAATAGCTATTCCATGATGCCTATCCCAAAAAGAAATAGCATCTAAAAATATATTTGTATCATCACTTCTATATGTTTCCATCCAAGAATTTCCACCATCAATAGTTTTTAATATAATAGCGGGTCGGGTTACGGCCAATACATAAGCAGTGCTAGTGTCAAATGCTTCCACGTCTCTAAATTCACATTTCTCATAACCTTTGGGTTGCCAAAAGCGGAAGTTTTTTCCGTCTATACTTTTTGCAATCCAACCTTTGCTGCCGCATGCCCACACGGTTTTATCATCCACCGCACACAAGCCACGCATAGAAGTATTGGTGTCTTTTGCCAATATAGTAATTTGCGATTTGCTAATGGTGGTACACAAACATATATATATAATGATGAAGAGTTTTTGGTAATACATATTGGAACAAATGTAGTAGAAAATATTTGATGAATAACTATACGGCGTCATGCTGAATTTATTTCAGCATCTATAGACCCTGAAACAAGATCAGGATGACGGGAGTCTTCGAATCTTAAATATTCCTAAGTCTCGCAATGACGAAAACTTTCACCTAAATTCGCACCATGATTTTCACAAAATTTAACAAACATATAGCAGCCCTTTCAGTTGCACTCATTATTGGAACCCTATGCATGGCACAGGCCACACTGGTAGAAGAAGTAAAAGCACAGCCCGGTAAAACAGTTATCCCCTACAAAAAGTATAAACTCAAAAACGGACTTACTATTATAGTCCACGAAGACCACAGTGACCCGATGGTGCACGTGGATGTTACCTATCACGTGGGCTCAGCACGCGAAGAAATAGGCAAATCGGGCTTCGCACATTTCTTTGAGCACATGATGTTTCAAGGTAGTGAGCATGTGGGCGACGAGATGCATTTTAAATATATAAGTGAGGCAGGTGGAAATTTGAACGGAACTACCAATCGTGACCGCACAAATTATTTTGAAACATTACCCAAAGATTATTTGGAAATGGCCCTGTGGCTCGAAAGTGACCGCATGGGTTTCTTGTTAGATTCGGTTACCAAACAAAAATTTGAAGTACAAAGATCCACAGTAAAAAATGAGCGTGGTCAGCGTTATGACAATGTTCCTTATGGCTTAGTGGGCGAGTTTTCGGCAAAGAATTTTTATCCTTATGGACATCCTTATAGTTGGCTCACCATTGGTTATGTGGAAGAATTGAATGCCGTAGATGAGAATGATTTGAAACGTTTTTTTATGCGTTGGTATGGCCCCAACAATGCTACACTTACAGTAGGTGGCGATGTGAGCACAGACCAAGTTATAAAACTTGCAGAAAAATATTTTGGTACGATTAATCAATGTCCTACAGTGGGAAAAGCTCCTATTGATGTGCCACAGCTCGCAGCCGACAGACATGTAAATATGGAAGATAATATCCGTTTTCCGCAACTGAGTATTATATATCCAGGTATACCGATGGGTCATCCCGATGAGGCAGCACTCGATGTATTATGTCATATATTAAGTAATGGAAGAGGTTCGTTTATGTATCGTAATTTTATAAAACCACAAAAAGCCATGACTGCCAATGTAGGTTCGTATACTTATGAGCTTTCGGGCGAGATAACATTTACCGTAAGAACGATGCCGGGTGCTTCATTGGTAAGTATGGACTCTTTATTGAATGCAACTTTAAACGAATTTGATATATATAAACCCAATAACGATGATTTGAATCGTGCAGTAAACGAATATGAAAATAGTATATTAAAATCATTGGGAAGTGTGAGCAGCAAAGTATCACGATTGGCTTCGTATCAAACATTTTTGGGCAACCCCAATATGATAGGAGAGGAGTTATCAGCATATCATAAAGTAACTGCCAATGATGTAAAACGCGTTTTCAATCAATATATAAAAGGCAAACATAAACTAGTTGTGAGCACCGTGCCCAAAGGTAAAAAAGAATTAAGTGCAGCTCCCGATGATTATATAGTGGACTCGGCAGGATATATAAAACCCAAAGACCAGTATTCAGGCATTAAATATTTAAAAGCTAAGGATATTTTTGACCGTAACAAAAAACCAAATAGTAGTGCGGGATTAAATCCACCACATGATATTAATTACTGGCAAACAACTATTCCAAATAATATACCTGTATATGGAATTACAAATACCGAATTGCCTTTTGTTAACTTTAGGGTAGCTATGAAGGGAGGGCATTTACTCGACGGATATGATACCAGCAAAAATGGTTTGGCCAATATTACGGCGGCCATGCTCAACGAATCAACTTTAAAACATAGTGCTGAAGAATTAAGTAATATGATAGAGGTGACAGGTTCTTCTATATCATTTAATGCAAGTGGCGAATATATAACTTTGGATATAGAATGTCAGAAAAAATACTTACCTGAAGTAACCCGCATTGCCATCGAAAAAATAATGGAACCTAAATTTGATCTAGCTGATTTTTCGAGGGTTAAAAACCGATTGATGGAATCAATTGCCAACCAAAGTACTCAAGCCACCACCATGGCTTCGCAGTTATTTGCAAAATTGGTATATGGTCCCAATAATATCAACGCACTTCCAGCCGATGGAACAGTTGCCAGTTTAAAAAATATAACTATAGATGATGTAAAAGATTTTTACAAAAAGTATTTAAACTCATCCAACATGTATATAACCGTGGTGGGCGATATCGAACAACCAAATGCACTGCAAGCTTTGGCATTTGTGAGAATGTTGCCAAGCACAAACTATGATATGCCCGCCACGCCCAAAGAATATCAAACACAAAAAACAAAACTATATTTAATTGACAAACCCGGAGCTGCACAAAGTGAAATAAGAGTGGGTTACTTAGCTTTGCCTTATGACGCTTATGGGGTATATTATAAATGTACGGTGATGAATTACGTATTGGGTGGAGCCTTTAACTCGCGTATCAATTTGAACTTGCGTGAAAAAAATGGGTGGACTTATGGAGCCCGCTCTAGCTTTAGTGGGGGCAGTACTGCCGGACCTTTTTCAGTATCGGCTGGAGTGAAGAAAAATGCGACCGACTCAGCCATTCTTGAAATAATAAAAGAACTTGAACACTATAAGCAACAAGGTATTACCATAGAAGAAATGAACTTTACCAAAAACGCGTTGATGAATGCCGAAGATTTGAAATACGAAACCAATGGTGCAAAGTTGGGCTATTTAAATACCGTTGCCACCTATAACCTCACGCCGCAGTTTATGATGCAAAAATTTCAAACTTTGCAGCAACTTAGCGAATCTGCTATCACCCGTTTAGCAGGTGAGTATTTGCCCGTTGACCAAATGTATATAGTAGTGGTGGGAGATAAGAAAACGATACTGCCAGGTTTGGAGAAATTGGGGTATGAGATAGTAGAGTGATGGTTATCTTTGCATAGCTAAATTATTTAAATATAAGCAGCGTATACTCACCATACGCTGCTTTTTTAATTTTTTATTCTTTTACAATTTTAAAAGATTTATGATACCTTCCATTCTCTATTTTTAGAAAGTAAATTCCGTAACTCCTCGATTATATATATTATAATGTTTCCGCAATAATTCATAGCTATAAGTTGCGGTGGCCATGACTTATTGTTTAGAGTATGATAATCATTAACCCCCAATAAGGTTATTCTGTTTCTATCAACTATACATTTTACAATTTCAGAATTAAAATTAGAAGACAAAAAATGCTTTTTATTTATTGTATTCCCATATTTATCTAATATATATATAATAGAACGTTGGGTTCTTAAAAATGTGGGGACGTATATATTCCCCACACTGTCAAAATCAAAAGCCCCTTCAGTCATGTGGTCACTGGGATAATCTTTGATAAGCTTTACCCATTTCTGGGGTTGCTGGGCATAGCTGCTTATGCTTATCAAAGTTATAACACAAACATAAATAGATTTATTCATTATTCTTTGTATATAAGCGTATAACAACATGCATTTCCATTCTTAAATACCACAGCATAATAATACCCTGCTGTAAAATTACCCGTATCTGGCGTTATGGTCGTACTTGAATTGGGTGACACATTTGACAACTGCGAATATACTTGATAAGCTTGTAAATCTACAATCTTAACCACTATGTCTGCGTCATAACTATCTGCGTTATTAATAGTTAATCCAATATTATTGCCAAAAGGGTTAGGGCTTGCGTTTATACTTAAAGAGCAACTATCGTACACAGTAGTATCATTACTATAATCATACTGCCAAGCTGCAGGCGGGTAAAAAGCAAAAAGTTCCATTGTATCACTAGAATCATTTAACAAAAGCGACATATATAAACTTTGGGCTGCTCCGCTTATAGTTTTAAGGGTATCAAGAAATTTGCAAGAAACAAACAGCTCAACAAAATTTTAAACGGAGAAGTTATTATTAATGCACTGAAACAAGGGAATACTGAAATTAAAGAATTATCTATCATTATTGATAAGATACTAAATAGCCAGTTGTTATAAAAACAATAGTCATCCTCAAAATCACCGTAAAATAAAATCACCCCACTTTGTAAGAAATTTTATCCAACTTAATTTTTTGTGTAGTACATTTCGCAGCAATAGTAGTAACAAAAATAGGAGGATAATTATTGGCACATTTTTACTTTTGCTGTTGCCTTAAAGCAACCATTTTCTCTGTTTTGGGCTCTACTAATAACACATGAATAAGAGCACACAACACCATACGAGCAATTTGGCGTGTTTCACCATTTTGGTGTTCCTGTTCTTGGGGCAATATGTACTTGCCCAAGTACCTGCAAACGATGACTGCTCTAAATCCGAAGTACTTACCATCGGTAATAATGGATTTGCCCTTGCCACTATTTCTTCAAGCAATGTGGACATGACAAATGCCACTATTCAACAGGGAGAGAATTTTCACAGCATCCAAAAAAGCAGTAATAATAATGTAAAGTCAGTGTGGTTTAAGTTCACCATACCTACCGCCCGATCCATCAATTTAAAATTGAACCAAGTGGGCAATACCATTCCACAAAGTGATGCAGGTATTACAACTTACTTTACAAGCAATTGCTTGCCCGCAGTAAGTACCGTGGACAGTTCTAACCTTACCCCGCTCGATAAGTTTGGCAGCACCTCTACCTCCTGCTCTTACCCGGGTACTTATCTGGTGCAAATTTCTGCCAAGAACGGCGTTAAAGGTAAAATATATATTGAGCTCACCTTGTCGGAACCGGGTGTATTGAATAGTTATGATATGATGGCAAAGGCATATTCGTTCGGCACGATATCTACTGCTAGCAAATTTATAAGTCACGATATTGGCTGCGAGAGTATAGAAGACCAACTTGAATATTGCCAGGCATTGGGCAATGAAGCAAAAACATTTACCCAAAGCAGTTGGTACACTTTTTACACCCCATCCTATATAGATTTTTTGAGGGTGAATACTTCTTGGGTCAATAATGGTAACAAAGACAGCCGCATCGTTTATCGCTTGTATGAAGGCGATGCAAAAACCAGCAGCCTAGGTTCACTTAGTTTGGTTGATGGTTGCAAAATAAGTACAACAGGAGATGGGAAATATGATTACTTATGTACCATAAAACCCAATACCGTATATAGTGTACAGTTATTGTTTTACAGTTATCAGTCGGGCACAGTAAAGCTCGATGTAACCATGCTGGGCAAAGCTGCCAGCCAAGCACCGGTTCCTGTAGTGGGGCAAATGGCATCATCGAATAAATTGGGCGTTATTACCAGTAATATGGCAACTACTAAAAAATTGACCGATTATATGGGTTGCAATTCACGCCTGAGTTTAGCAGCAAATACTTGTGGCGATGTGAACCCTTTGAATGGTTATAAAAACAGTTCTGGAGATAACCTTAATCTTGCAACCTGGCTCACTTTCGAGCTAGATGTAGATGCAAGTGTAGCGATAACCCTTGCCCACTGGGGCCATACTTGCAATTTTATATATGGTAGATTATTCCGCAAGGATGCAGGTGCCGATTGCAGCTCAGGCCCAAGCTTGAGCGACTTAGAAATTGAATTTAGCAGCGACACAAAATTTCCTTGTTTGGCACGTGGTAAATATTCATTGCAAGTGTTGGGTATACTAAGCAGCGACCCAATGAATTGTGGCAATGCACTGGGAGACCAACTAGAAATTACAATCAACACTGTGCCCTTGCCTATCAATAATTATGGGCTTGCACAAGCGGGTAAAATTGACAATATAAATAACTTTAATGCAATAAAGTATGATAGTCTTTACAGTTCCAATATCGGGTCGTTCGATTGTACGGATAATGTGTTACCGGAGTCGAACCCCTGTTCTAATAATTACACCAAAGCACTCTACCGTCGCTTTAATATTGCCGATGCCGATGCTGATGGGGTGAACGATAGTATGTATATAACATTAACCAGGCTTTCTTTGTCAGCTTTTGGTTATTTCGACGATTATAAAATATATAGTGGCGATGCAAATGCCTTGGCTGTTTCGCAAAATAAATTTTCGGCGGGGCAAGTTTTGAGTGGCCTCAATTCACTATATCATTGTATGCAAACACCACAGAACAATAGCTTTTGCTTGTTGCCAGGCCCACATACGGTAGCCACTTTTGGGTTTAAAAATAATGTGAGCGATTCGGACAAGATTAGAATGAGAGTATATAGAAAAATTAAAAGCCGTTTCAATAATCCCAATACTCCCGATACTACATGGGGAGATATAAATACGTTGCCAATTGAACAAAAAATAATGGCGATATCCGATACAGTCACTTGTGTAGATAATCCAGCTACCATTGATAACTTAACCCCTTGCAACGATTTTACTAAATTATTCTATCGGGTATTTACAGTGAGCAAATATACGGTTGCACGATTCTCACCACTTAATGAAAGTAGTCATAAGCTCAGACTGTTTACGGGCGATTGCAGGAATGGTCTCAATACACTCAAGTATTATAAAGATTCAGCAGGCAAATGGGGCTGCGATACGCCTATTCGCATACATTATTGCTACCCACTTCCACCGGGCACTTACACATTGGTTTCCTATTTATCGGGAAAAGGTTATAATAGAAACGATATTACCGATGAGAACAAGGTTACCCGAGCTACCAATGTGTATGCATATATATATGATACTCCCAAGCCGCCCAGATACGACTATCCTTATAAGGCCAATACTACAAATTATAGTAAGAAACCCTTCGATTTAAAAGCTGGTGGGTTGGGCTATCAGCAAGATATATCGCAGGATTATCCTTTGGATACAGAGTACTTTAATTGTAATAATAATTTACCTTATAAAGTGCATCCCACTACCTGGTTTTGCAACGATAGAATGAACCGAACGGCTTATTATGTTTTCAATATAAAACAGGAATCATATCTCACCTTAAAAAATACAAATACCACCAATATTAGTTATACAGTATATGCACGAATATATAATTTCGATGTACGCAAAGACTCAAGCCGGATGGCTACCGACTCGGCATTGCAGCCATGTATGATAGCAGATAATTATATACAAATTTGCAAAATGCAAGCTGGCACTTATACGATACTTTTCAATGTGAGCGATTCGATGATAGGCGATTCTTTAATGTTTTCAGCTTATGTAAGCACGGTACCTTATTCACGTTTCGACCATGCAAATTTGGCTTACGATTTTGGCAATATACCTGGAGACGGAAATTTTTACGACCGTAAGCAAGGGGATTCGACTTATTTGAAAACCCATGCAGCAAGCTTCGACTTTTTTAACTGTACCACAGGTGCTAGTGCTAACGACCCCGGTGCCGACAAATATACTGGCATCTACGATCCCTCTGTTTCATATCCTATACAGAACAATAGAATAAGATATAATACACCACCCAATATGCAAAATGCCATCAGACGTAATTTGTGGTATACTTTCACCGTGGGAGGAGCAGGCAGGATAAAAGTATATTGTTATGAAAAACCAGATCCAAATCGCTCAGCAGGATTGGGGAAAATATTTAAAATATATAAAAGCAATATAAATGGGGCTATACCTTTTACACAATTGCAAAAAACGGGGAAAGTCGATTCTACTATCTTTCAAGGACTTTCTGAAGTAGCCAATAATATAGGTTCTAACGATAGTTTGCTGCCTACTGCCGGTTTTTTATTCAATACTTGTAGCGATACTTTGCTCACCAGATATTATATAGTGGTCGATCAAGCAGCAACGCAAGTATATCCAAACGATTGGGTGGAGCTTTCCGTAAAATATGATAGTATAAATTCTTATTTGCCCAATAACGATCATTATATAAATGCCAATGTGATAAATGGTTTAAAGCAGTTTAAACCTCCATATAAAGATTCGGCATTGAGCAATGGAATTTTCGAAGGCTTTTATAGCTCTATTGACTGTGCCACCAAAGCAAGTACTGACCAAAATCTTTGTGGCAATCAAACAGTTTGGTATCGATTTGATGTGGGCCAAGGTAAAAAATTGAGGTGGAATTACGACTTGGTAAATATTGATACCAATAGTAGGATTACCTTGAGTTGGAATGAAGATATCAAACTTTATAAAGAAATAGTAAAAGGAGATTCCACTTCCACTGGGCTTGTGGAGCAAATAAGTTATAGCACAGCTAATTTGTTGGGCAAAGACTGGCAACTAACCTGTGCTACATCGGGTCGTTACTATATCATGTTCACAGGGTGTAATCATATTTTTTTACGAAGATATTTACCCAGAATTTGGCTCGACAATGACCAAGGAGATTATTGTAGCGACCCTATAGATATTAATATAAGTGGTGCGGGAACAGCACTGGGCAAAACGGATGTATCATGCCATACATCGGGCGATTCGTATGGTGAAGACGGTTCCAATATGGGTTGTTTATATCCTATTGATTCAGGATATAAAACCACTTGGTTCAAGGTAAATATGTCGTCTACCAATAAAATGGATATGTCGTTTGCACTCGCCAATAAAACAACTGCGTCGTCTACTTTAATTCGGTATCGAATATTATATGGTACTTGCGATGCAATGACTCCAGGCCCATGCAATGTGAGTGCATTCACCAAATTCACACTTAACTGCATGACCACAGGTGTATATTATGTGCAAGTGCAAAGCCCCGCCGATGCCCGTGGCGATGTTGAACTTTTGGTTACCTCTGTGCTTACGGCTGTTCCCAATTGCTCGCCCATCAATCCCGATTTGCCTGTGGCCGATTTTGAAGTAGAAAAAAATTGCAATTACCAACCTATTAAATTTAAAAACCATTCCACAGCCGGCACTATAATGAAATATAGTTGGGATTTTGGTTATAATAATTTAAAAGATACTGCCAAAAATCCACTGGTTTTTTATCCCATCACCCATAAAATTGATAGTTATACAGTTACCCTGAAAGTAACCAACACAAAAAATAAATTGGATAGTATCATCTCGAAAAAAGTGATATTATATCCTGTGCCCACCGCTGCTTTTGTTAGCAATGCAGGCTGTGCCGAACTAGCGGTACAGTTTACTGACAGTAGCAATTATAATATGATAAACATTGCCAATCGCATTTGGGATTTTGGAGATACCCTTACTTCTAATGCTATAAACCCAGTACATCCCTATGCAGATTTTGGAACCAAAAATGTTTCCTTGATTATTATATCCGATCATGGTTGCACCGATACTGCTCTGCAAACTATTACGATAAACCCACCGCCACATGCCGCATTTACTTCAAGAACGGTATGCTTGGGCGATACTATATTTTTTAATGAAACAAGTTCCATATCAGCAGGAAATATAATAACTTGGGATTGGGATTATGGCGATGGTATACAAGAAACTATTACAAATAATAACTATAGTTCACCCTATCATATATATAATAGTTCAGGTAGTTTTTTAGTGAGCTTAAAAGTTACCTCCGATTCTGGCTGTAGTGATTTGCTAAGCCAATTGGCCATAGTAGGCGAGTACCCTGTGCCACTATTGATAGCCGACAGCCCCATTTGTTTGAAGTCTCCAGCAAACTTCTACGATTTTTCCACCATTAATAACGATTCCATTATGTCTTGGCTATGGAACTTTGGCGATGGCACTTCTTCTAAACTTAAAAACCCAACACATATTTTTAAGAAGGAAGGTTTATATAGTATAGGTTTAAAGGTAATCTCATCAATAGGGTGTAGCACCGATACTATATATATAGATAGGGTGATTGTACACCCACGGCCTAAAAGTAACTTTAGTTTAGCACCCGATTCCGTTTCGTTTTTTACACCCACCATTACTTTCACCAATAATTCTGTTGGAGCCGATACTTATATATGGTACTTTGGCAATGGAGATTCCACTACCGATATAAACCCTATATATGATTATACTGATACGGGACGATATCGCGTAAAACTTATTTCTGTAAATACATTTGGCTGCAAAGATTCCTCCTTTGGGCGATTATTTATCTCGCCCGATTTTACGTTCTTTATGCCCAATACTTTCACGCCCAATGGGCAAGGGCCAGCAATTAATGAAACCTATGGGCCAGAGGGTGTTTTTAAAGGCATTGCTCAATTTAATATGCATATATACAATAGATGGGGTCAAGAAATGTTCGTGTCCCATCATATCACCCAGCGTTGGGATGGCACCTACCACGGTAAGCCTTGCCAGCAGGATTTATATATATATAGAATTACCTATGTCGACTATTTCAAACAAGAGCAAAACAAGGCGGGAAAAGTGTATTTGTTGAGGTAGTAATACTAGGCCAGCTTTTTGACCTAACTTGCTTGGCAACTTTCCATAGTAGGAGAAAAAATTTGTACAACACAATTATATACTAGGTATTAACCCGATAAGGTAGAGACCTTGTTCCTCGGGTTTGAGCAAGGATAGCGTTTTGCAGGTTCATATTGTGCCCGATTAAAAAGCACTATCCTGTCGCTCGAGCACTAAAGTAGTTAAAAGGCAGTAACTTTCGAGAACCATGTCACCCGGGCATAATTTAAACCTGATGTTGGGCGTCGTTGTTTCTTTCTGCCGAGTTCAAATTTGCAGGATTAAATTCTATTTTGTCATCCCATGTTGTGGTAAATGTAATCTTTGCTAAATTATAATCTATCATAAAAGGAATTTTAACGGCTTGAAAATCATTTATTATAAGCTCGTTGTTATTCCTAAATAAGTTGTCACCATAAAAAGTTGCTAATGTTACAAGATGCCATTTATCGAAATCAATTGGATTTGTTGATAATTCATTAGACCTCTTTCATAATTCGATTCTAATAAATATAAAGGTTTGAAACACAAATTTTAAAACTTAGAATGCTGCCCTTTTTTAT
>JAWXAU010000080.1 GCA_034439655.1 Bacteroidota bacterium
CCAAGCGGTTGAAAACTTACAATCTTTCATAGTTGAAAAACTTTTAGTTAAAAAATGAATGATGCTTGGTGTATTATTTGGTATTATTGGACATAACGTTTGCTTCCTTGCCTGTGCTGACGTTTAGGAAGCATGGGCAAGGAAGCTGTAGTTGGGCGTTTATTTTAGTTTATGCTTGCGAAAAAAACTCCAAATCTCTTGCTCTGCAAGAATATCTTTATTTGAATTTGGTGCTTCAATGCCGGGCCATCTGTGACCGCCGTCTATAATTTTATATAACTCCACAGTACTGTTTCCTTTACAATTTTGGAATATGATATGTTGAACTGTACTCCCATCGGTTTGATTCTTATCATCCAAATTGATAGTTATGGATTCAGAAGCGCATTGGTTTACCCTTATCCAAAAATTTAGCAATGTATCAATAGCCGCAAATACAATGCCTTCGCTTTCTCCTCCGTCATAAGCAACAAGGCGATCTTTTGTGCCATGAAACTCAACTATTGGTACCGATATTGATGGTTTATAAGTTTTTATCCGCTGTAGTTCCATACTCCCGCTAACCGAAGCAAATGCAGCTATTCTATTGCTCAGGTTACAAGCTAAATCATATACAAAGAACCCGCCAATGCTAAAACCGGATGCATAAATTCGAGTAGTATCAATATTCAACTTTTTGATGGAATAGTCAATTAAGTCCGAGACAAAAAGCACATCGTTTTGCGTTGCACAACACGAAAATACATTCCAACCTTGCCCAGACTTTGGAGAACGTGGGTCTATTAACCCATCTGGAGTTATTAATATAAAGCCAGCTGTATCGGCGATCTCCCGATATTTTATTTTTTCTTCAAAAGAAAGTGCAGTTTGAGTATTGCCATGGAAATTAAAAACTAAAGGGAGCGGTTTTCCACTATCGTACGATTTTGGAATATACATGCGAAAGGTTCGGGTAAATCCACCGCTTACGATTGAATCTGAATAGTTTTGTTGAGCCTTCAAATAGGTTGGAGCCCACAATGTCAAAAAAGTAAAAAGTAAAATCTTATTCATGTTTTAAATCTTAAGTTATTGATTTATAAAAAAAGAATGTTTTTAAGTTGGAACTAGAGGTGAATTTATTTTATCGTGAAAACTTCTTTGCTAATTTATTCGCCTTACCTGAAAACTGCATTTCAGCCTAATCAATCAGCTCTTAGCACCTACCCAAATATAGTTCTGCTGTTTCGACTTGGGCGTTTGTATGATTCATCACCTCATCACTACAAATCGGCGACTAATAGAAAAACCTATATCGGCGCGTATCATTAGAAAATAAACACCGGGTATAATGCCGTTTATATCAAGGTTGGATTTTAATATTTCGTCTTTCGGGTAAAAATGTATCAACTTTCCATTCACATCAAAAATGGTTATGCTTTCTGCTTTTTCGGCAAGCAGGTCGTTTGAGTACTTAATATTCAGGTAATTTTCTGCGGGGTTTGGGAAAACTTCAAACGCCCAATCAACAGTATTTGCTTCATCTGCTGCCAAAATAGTCGGGTCGGTAAATACTTCTACACTCCCCGTTGTTTGCGATTGTTCAGCCCACCAACCACCTCCAACAGCAATTTTATTCCCCCAAGCAGCGCAAGCGTGTTGAGTTCTGTTTTTGTTAAGTGTGCCAGCAGTCCACGTGCCGTTGTCTGCATTGAATATGTCCACTATATTTGTTGAAGTATTCAGAAAATTAGTTGAAATATTGTAGTTCCCACCGCCAATAAAATATACCTTATTGCCAAGCGTAGCAGAGGTCAAGCCCGTTCTAGGAGATGAAAGTGTTGCTTGCGTCCAAATATTAGTTTCGGTATTCAAAATATCTACCCGATCCGTTTTCCCGATGGTGCCGCTAGATTGGTTAAAGCCACCCGCTAATAGCAAATACTTTCCTACTGTAGCAACTCTACCACCTTCTCTGCCAAGGGAAACCTCGTCTGTAGTCCATAGTCCCGTGTTAGAATCATAGACATCAACCTTAGTTGTATGGATATATGCATCCCAATTTGTTGTACCACTACAGAACCAGACCTTCTTATCAATAACTCCTGCCTTACAATCTGATCTGGCCTGAGACAAATTATCTGATGTCCAAGTATTATTTGCCGGGTCGTACACATCAATAACGGATAATACGACACGCTGGTTATTTGACACCGTTACGCCGCCAGCAAACATTATTTTTCCATCTACAACGGCAGCAGAAACTTCTCCTCTTGCAACGCTAAGATTTTTGGTGCTCCAAGTGCCTGACAAAATATCATAAACATCTACTACATTAAATACTTGGATAAAGGCAGCGGTATTTACATATTTGTACCCTCCAGCAAAATATAATTTACCCTCATGAGCAATAGCGGAAATGGCCATTCGGCCAACAGAAAGGCCACCATTAGCCATGCTTACAGAATTTGTCGCCAAATCCAATATCTCTAATTTGGTATTGTAAGTTGTGTTGGTCACAAATTGTGTCTGAGGGCCGCCTGTAAAATATATTTTTCCTTGGTGGGCAACGCTGCAATTACCAAAAGAGGCAGTAATCGTACTTGGGAGTTCGACCCACTGAGCCTGTACGTCCGCATTTGATAGAATTGATAGAAGCAAAACAAAAGGGAATATTTTGTAAATTTTGGTCTGCATAAGATGAACGTTTTAAGATTATTGAATTCCAAAATATCGCTTTTGGGTTGCGCATTACTCACTTTTGGCGGAGCCTTTTAGAGTTCTCCCCGTCAGACGGGTCCATTTTATTTTGTCTATGGTATCGCCCAACGGGAGCATGGGCTACGTGGCCGCGCTTAGTCGGCCATGTGAGACCATGCAGTGTTGTCAGATTTACATTTATTTATTTGGGGTGTTTTTCATTGTATCTATTCCTTGTTCGAACTTTCGAACGGGACGATGACTTTGTTTTTCTTTTGCTCACCAAATCGAAATTTTACCTTTCTTGCCGTTCTTGCTTTTGAAGTTTTCATATCTATAGCCACAACGTATACAGACACAGGGACCGTTTTCTTTTCTTCACTAACAAATATTCGGGCATCTGACAAAGCAAGTGATACACCCTTTTCATAATTGAGAGCACAGTAAAAATATTGACTTAAAGGATCTCCGAGGCCAGTCGTGAAAATCTCATAACTTTCCACTAAATAGTTTTTGCTTGCTTCTTTCTCCTTAACTTTAAAATCAAAATTGATTATTTCTTTGCCTTTAATTATTTGAACCTGTAGATTTTCGTTCTTAGGGTTAATTGCAGGTATTGCTATGAACTTGGTAATTCTTTGAGATGGAGTAAGCACTAGTTCTTCAGGCATATTCATTCTGTAAGCATTTTTAATTTTTTCAGGTTCGTCTTTCAGGTTATTCTCAAAATATTCAATCCCTAGCGGATAAAGTAATTCTTCTCCGCCAACGACTTGTAATTCTTTTAATCTTATTTTTTCAATTTCATTTCCTTTGTTTTCAAACGTAACTTTAAAAACGCTGAGGTACTTTTGATTAATTTTGTACGGATTATAATTATCAGCAAATAGTTCGACATCTGAAAGACTGGCTACCTCTCTCCCATTATTGCCATATTCCTTGCCGTACAAAATCCTTAACATGAGTAGATATGCGGTGTAAGAGGGAATAAGATTTTCTTTTTCAAGCTTGCTTACAGCATCAATTCCATTGATTTTGCCCTTTACATAAGCTCTTTCTGATTTTGATAGACCGTCTAACTTACTTTTTTCTTTTTCAATGGCTGTGGCAAGTTCCTTTTCATAATTTCCGTCACGGCTGGCTGCCTCAAAAGTTTCTCGATTGATACTCGCTGCATCAATCGGTGTAATGATGACATCTACTTTTCCCAGACTAGATTTTAAAATTTGCTCAGGAGAAAATATTATGTTGTAGTAGTTGTGACTGATAGTTTTTTTTGAAATTTTCGTCGAAGGCGCACAGCCAACGAAGGCATAGGACAAGAGTAAGAGCGAAAAAAATTGAGTTGGTTTCATTTTTTAATATTTTAGTTTCTGACAACGTTTGGATGTGCGCTGTGCCGCCGTGCGTTGGCTTTGAGCGTGGGCTTTCGGCGGCATGGGCGTATATCCTTTGTTGGCTGCTTATGTTATGATTTTTCAAAGATTTTTCCAATGAATAGCCCAATAAGCCCCATTATCAACCCTACTACTCCTATTTCTACACCCCAAAAACCAACCCCAAAAAATTTATTTGCAATGATTGGGAATAAACCCAAAACAAGTGCGAGCCAACCTGCTACTCTATTATTTACACCAAATAACGGACCTAATAAGCAAGGTAATAAAGATGTTAACCCCGCAAGTTGGACTTGAGCAAGATTAACTATAAAAAGTGGAGGTTTAGAAGATAGAACAATACCCAAAATCAAAATAATGCTTGTGAAAATCCTAAAAATTCTTTTATTCTCTCTTGTGTAATCAAGCATGGCTGAATCTCGTATTATTCCAGTGATAGCAAGGAGCAAGGAGTCAATTGTTGAAACAGCCGCTGATATAACTCCACTGATGAAAAGAACGGAAATAAACAGAAAAACATATCGAAAACTACTTTCACTCAAGGTGGTGAATAGGCTTCTAAGTACATCTCCTGATACGAAATCAGGGGTAGAAACTTTTAGATTTGCCGCAGCGTACAAGCCCATTAATCCCGCAAACATGAGTACTATGGTTCCAACTATTGGATACCATATAAATAGAGGTTTCAAATCCTTCTCATTTTCAATTCCCATTAATTTTTGAGAGACTTGTGGTGTTGAAATTGAAATAAGTGTAAATATTATTCCATAGGAAATTAACAGCGGTATGGTAAAATACCCTTTTGGTCCGGGTATGGAGAGCAACTTCTTTTCATTTAATGATGCAACTTGGGTAGTGAAATCAGAATCGAACATCAAATAAATAATTAATAAACCAACTACAGATGTTCCTATTACAAGCAAAATACCCTGAATTAAATCCGTTTCAGCATCTGCTTTTGCTCCTCCTGAATATATATAAGCACCTACAATGACACAACAAAGTAAAGTGCCTAATATGTAACTAATAGAACCATTTGAAATACTTACTAAGAACTTGCCGACCCCAGCAATTTGTAAAATTAAATATGGAAACAATACCACTATTGTAGTTAATGACAGTACTATGGTTAGTGCCTTTGAGTTATATCCTGATGTTAATAAGCCAACAGGTGAAGCAAATTTATCTCTATTTTCTTTTGAAAGCCGTATTAACTTTCTTCCAATGAAATGCATCGTAAATGGAGTAAGAATAATTCCAATCCACATGAACCAGAATGCGCCAATTCCATGAGCATAAAACATTGCAGGCAACCCAACCACCGTAAATGCGCTAAAAGTTGTCGCAAACACGGAAAAAAAGATTCTCTTTTTATCAAGAAAACCAACGGCTGTAAAGTACTCGCTTATGCCTTGAGCCTCTTTGTAGGTTTTGATTGTTGCCCACAAGCCAATAAGTAATGAAGTGATTATTGCAATCCAAACCGAAATGATTTCGATATTCATATTAATTAGTTTAGAAAGTTACAGAAATGATTGGATTATCAGTAGCGAAGTTGCTTCGTATTCGGTGCTTAATATTTTCAATTAAATTTTTAGACTCCGTTGCACTTTCTTCGCTAATGATTTTTGTAATTGAAAGCCAAGTTTGTGTATCTTTTGAGATTATTTTTTCAAAAGTTGAAGAAGTGACACAATAACGATTAGTTTCAGTAGGTTTTTCAAGGGTAATTGGTGCTATTTGTTTAAGGTTAGGCTTAGTCCAATTGGGCAAAAACAACATTTTATAATCTTTTTCTGTAATAGTAGAAATAAGTGCTTTTACGCTACTATAACTACCCAGTAGCACAAATGCAATATCTTTAGAAAGTAATGACTTGTGATTTTTAGCGTCAAAACCAATCTTGATTATTTTGGATTGACTGTTGATAGTTTTTATTTTATCTATCAAACGATTTGCAGCAATTTCATAACCTTCATCATAAAAAACACGAATTTCAACAGAATTGTCAACTTTTTCCAGTAACAAACTCGCTAATTCGTTTGAAAAACTTAGTAGCGATATGTCAACTATATCGGTTTTATTAGAATCAACAACTTCTTGAACTGAAAAAATTGGCATTGATAGTTTAATGCCTGAAGGCAACGCTTTTTTCCATTTATATTCAGGTCTGTCTACCGCTGATATAAGAATTATATTTTCATCAATTTGCCCAATCGACAATAATTTTCCAATTTCATTCAGATTTTGGGTTTCAGTATTCGGAAGTAATTCAGGATGAAATTGAGGTGTCTCATCATCATAAACAATATAAAATCTTTTATCCTTTTTTTCTCTTATTAATTGAGGTATTAGCAATATAGATGATACAAGAGCGACTAAAAGCATATACTTTACATGAGTAGGTGCTTTGTTCGACTGATAAGCATAAAAAATAACTATGGACAAAGCCAACAATATTATAAATCCTAAAACTATGCTTAGCCACAATGGCATATTACTTAAAAAATCATTTGCTTTTGTGATGTACTCTATATGGAAATCATCCAACCAGCCCCATAAAACACCAAGTCCAGCAAAAATTGTCCAAAAGGATAACCAAATTTTCTGGGATAGACTTATTTTTTTTCTTGAGTTCATGCGTTTGGGGTTTATACAAAATGAATATTGTATTTGGAAGTGATTTCGATTACCTTTTCAATCTCGCTCATGCCTTTGCTTAATCGAGATAGTTCTTCAAACATAACTTCTAACCCAGCGGGAAATATCATCAATATTGTTTTCGCTTTTTCAGTTCCAACGACTTCCCAAGCGTGCGGAATGCCTCTTGGGCAATATATAGTATCTCCGGCTGTCACAAATTTGGTTTCATCTCCAATTGTAACCTTCAACTTTCCCTCAAGAACTCTGAAAAGTTCATCTTCATTAAAGTGGATGTGTTTTGGGATTCCAACTCCAGGCTCGTCAAACTGTTCTATTAACGTGAACTGTCCGTTTGTGTCAACGGATGTCATTTTAATTGTTTGATTATCTCCTAAGACATTCATTTTTCTACCTTGAGAGTTCTTAATTAAAACTGGTTTATTCATTTCATTTTTATTTATTTTGTTGCAGCCAACGTTACGCTTCCCGAATGTGCGACGCTTAGGAGCAATTTCCGGGAAGCGATTGTTCGCTTTATATTATCGTAGTTTCATTTTCAGAACCACCTTTACATTCCTGTATTTGCTACGTAAGCCTACCACCAACCCCATCTTGTACCTGCCACTTTGCTGCCTGATCTTTGTGCAAAAATACACAAA